>NZ_AKZL01000012.1:0-81513 GCF_000282755.1 Shewanella sp. POL2 | reverse complement strand
CCATCTCGCGATGCGTTTTATGGGCGTTCATGTGCGTCATCGACCGACAGACGCTAACATCATCGCCTAAGGCAAGAAGTATAAGGATAACGGGTTAACCAAACAGAATGAGGACTCGATAACAGCTTGATGAATAGGTAATAAAAATATTAGCTCGTTCGCTAAGGGCGGGTCATGTCTGCATAAAAGTCTCTTTTAAAATAAGACCTTCGCCAGTACACATTCTCAATCCGCTATTTGCATAATAAAGTGTCAACAACCAGCATCGGGCTTGTTCAACACTTGGGATAAGGTCGCGGCTACGCGCGGCCTATCCTTATTTGTTAGGCATTTATTTCACGAAGCTCCACATATCGGAAAACAAAAAGTGGTCAAATGTCTTTATGTGATCTTTCAGAATTGGCTCAGAAATCATATTTGGTCGAATGTCGCAATAGTAAACACCATCCAAAGGATTCAGCTTCACGGTATAGCCTTTGAAGTGGCCTGGGAGAAATGTTGCGCTTATACCGTACTTCCCTTCCTGCCCTTTTCTCTGTACGTCATTCAGAAAGATCGCAAAGTGGGGAGTTTCTTTTTCTGTCAGCCGATTGTATAAAAACTTATCAATAAAAACTTTGTCAAGACGATCTTTACTGGAAGTTTTGACTGAACCAATAGCCATTACTTCACCGTTTTTTATCAAATTCAAGTCATGCTGATAATTCATCTTGAACGCTTCATGGCCGTCCACTTCAACCGGAACACGAATAGTTCCCTCAGTTACATCAAGGCCGCATCGTTCGATAATTAAGCGAATAAACCTTTCAAACAAATCGCCGTTTATCTTTCGCGCAGTATTTGACTGGTTTGCTGGCAGAGCATCCAAACAAGCACCAATCGATTGTTGGGCCGAATAAATTAATCGATTGATCAGCTCTCTATTCTCGGAAGTATCAAAGTTGCGCTCTCTTATGTTGTTAATAAGCTCAACAAATTCACTTGATGATTTTTCAAAATCTTCAAGTGAGTAGAGAAGGTTTGAGTTAATTGGTCTAGTGACATTGAAGGTGCCATCTTTTTTGTATTGGAAAAACTGATAGTGATTTTCATTTTTCGAGACTATTACGGCCTGTAAATTTTCCTTTATAAATTCAAGATAATACTTGGGGAAATCTAAGTAATCTTCGACGGTTGTAAAATTTTCTTTATTCAGTGCATGGGCAACCAGCTCATTCAAATTCATCTAATGGAATTCCTTCTTTTATCATTTTCTCGATCAAATTCGATCCATTCTTCTTTTGTTCTATATATTACGTTATCAAGTCTATCCATTGCCCACTCATTATACTCTGCATCAATATCACAAGCCGCCCAGCGCCGGCCTAATTGCTCTGCGACGACTGCGGTCGTTCCAGAACCCGAAAATGGATCAATAACAAAATCGCCTTTGTTGGAAGATGCCATAATAAATTTACGTACTAACTCTTCTGGTTTTTGCGTTGGGTGTTTTGTCTTTTCGCCCATCCCATTACAGGTTGTTGGGACTTCAACAACGTCTCTTGGTTTCGCACCTTTTGGATGAGGAGTCCAAACGTCTTTTCTTTTACCACCATTCCCATATTGACTCGTTTCTGCTTGGGGATGAGATGGGTATTTCAATGTATGCCCGCTGTATGGAATTCTTACATCGTCCACGTTAAAAATTTGTTTTTTTGACTTGCGCAGATGAAGGATACTTTCATGCGATCGACCCCAATCGTTACCTAAGTTGGCTTTATTCTTATAATGCCAAATAAGCCAACGACAAGCCTTAAAGTATTTCATTGACGGGTGTTTAATATCAGCCAGTATTTCCGAAAAACCACATACATACAGTGTTCCTTCCTTTTTAAGCACTCTGTGAGCCTCGGATATCCACTGCATTGACCAATCAATATATTTTTCTTGCGTTTCGAACTTATCCCAGTCCGCCTTTTTAATATTATATGGTGGGTCAGCAAAAATAAGGTCTACTGATTCTGATTCAAGACTCTTGAGCCATTCGATTGAATCACCTTCAAATAAAGTTCCATTTGGATGTTCATAAACTGGAGCATATAAGCTAGCTATATCTTTTTTTTGTCTTTTGCCTTTGAACTCATTTTCAAAGAGTTCATCTTGTTCAATTGATTGTCTGATTGACACTATTTCGCTCCTGATTTTAGCTGTCTAGATAACTTATCTTCAGCAGCTTCTTTTAGCCAAGCCGATAGAGACAGTCCTGCAAATTTAGCCGCGTCTTTATATGTCTCTTTTTGCTTTGCTGTTACACGAACAGGTGGCAGCACTTCGGAAGCACTATCTGGCTTTTGGGGTCTGCCACGTTTCGAGGGGGTTGTTTTCATCATGAGACGAATTATTGTATATACACAATATAATGGCAAGCATAAACGACTAATTGAATGCCTAACATTTTATTAGTGCGCATGCGCGTTTACCTCGTTGGGCCAGTGAAAACGCGCACGGTTAACTATCTGTATGCAAAGAACTTATCAGCTTTCTTCCAAATACACCATCTGGAAAAACGCGCACAAAGTTAGGATGAAAATCATCATTTTTAAATATGACTGTATGCCTATCCAGCCTTTAGTCATCTGTATGAATTGCAAAAGTTGAGTTATTAAGGATGAAAACTTTTAGGCAAGAAAGTCTGCTTTTAGATGCACCACAGACAACTTGTTAACTCACTTTGGGGCAAAACTGCGTTAGCTAACTGTCAATGCCAAATAGCAAAGTTTGGCGGTTAAACAAAGTTAGACGATTCAGCTTCACTGCTTTTAACTCTCCATCGCTTTTAAGCATCATTTATAGGCCAAAGCTCAATAGCTACGACAGCTTTTGTCGCTGCTATTGATTAATATACGGATATTCGAGCCTAAGCCTGTAACTTATCAATTAATATGCAGCCTAATTTTCAGCGTCAAGTGACCTTACTCAGCTTAATCCCGCGGGCTCCGCGCAAAATTTCGGTGAATGAATTAGTCGAGCGACTGGCAAACCGCACGCAAGATATCAGTAAGCGTTCAGTGCAGCGAGATCTCAAGGCGATGTATGAAATGGGCACCTTTGGCTTGCGCCTTGATGACAGAAACAAGCCCTATGGTTGGTCGATTGAATCTTGCTGGCGTGGCCTTAATCTGGACTTAATGGATCAACATATGGCGCTGGCATTAACCACCTTAAAGCGAAGTGCCAGCCAGTTGATGCCGCCGCAAAGCTTGCAACAACTGCAACCCTATTTCGAACGGGCCGACCAAGTGCTGGCTAGCGATCCTGAGAATCCTTGGCTTTATTGGGCTTGCCGAGTTGCACAGCTCCCAGAGCCTTATCCCTTTATCCTGCCGCAGCACGAACCTAAATCCCTAGAGGTAATACAACAGGCGATTTTGGATAAAAAGCAAATTAGCTGCGATATAAAAAAACGGATCAATGGCAAAATGCATTGGCTGCATTACAACCCAATCAATCCACAGGGAATTTTAATCCGTGACGGTGTAGCACTGCTCGCCTTTACGATTGGCAGTTTTGATAAACGCCGCCATCATAAACCAATAGGTTTACTGCGTAATGCACAGTTACTGTCGACCCCGGCGGTGGCGAGTGCAGATTTTGATATTAATAAAACCGCCCAAGGTCTAAGTGGTGAAAAAATTCACCTCGAATTACTGCTCGCCGATCGGGCAAGTTTTATCATGCGTGAAGCTAAATTTAGCGAAAACCAAACCATGCAATTACGTGAGGATGGGCGCTTTTATGTAACGGCTGAGGTCAATGACACCCCAAAACTTCGCGCGGCGCTATGGGAAATGGCCGACACCGTTGAGGTATTAGCCCCAGCAAAACTGCGGGAGCATTTTGCAGCCCTAAGCCAAAAAATGTATGCCAAATATCTTTCTGCGGTTTAAGTGTTTGATGCGACAAGCCTAGTCGCTACTCAAGGTTAGCCTTAAGACATAATAGCTAACCGTGAGAATCACCATGTTTGAACTTATCAGTGAAGGATCCGCTAGCACTATGCCCAAATTAACCGTGTTGGGTGTGGGAGGCTGCGGCTGCAATACCATTAATCAACTCAGCCACGCCAATCTGCCGCCAAGCGTCGAACTGGTCTCGGTCAATACCGACGCGCAAGCCATGGCGGCCACCAGCAGCCACGCCCGCATTCAAATTGGCCCGCAAACCACCAGAGGCTTAGGCGCTGGCGCTAAACCTGATGTCGGTTGTGCGGCTGCGATTGAATCGGCCCAAGAATTAAGTCAGCAAATGCAGCACGCGGATATTGTATTTCTGACTGCGGGTTTAGGTGGCGGAACGGGCACTGGTGCACTTCCACAGGTCGCAAGACTCGCCCGAGAACTATTGAAACCCGTTATCGCCGTCGTCACTACGCCCTTTAGTTTTGAGGGGCAACATAGAGCGGCCAATGCCGAGGCGGGATTACAAGCATTATTGGAAAGTGCCAATGCTGTTATCGTACTCCCCAATGACAAGCTTGCCGAGGTGCTCGGAGCCAAAGTCACCTTGCTTAACGCCTTTAAGGAGAGCAATAAAATTTTGCAGGATGTACTGTTTGGGCTTGCCACTACCATCAGCCAAGCAGGGCTTATCAATATTGATTTAAATGACTTTATTTCCGTCATCAGTCGCCAAGGCCGTGCGGCCATGGGCGTGAGTAACCTTAAGGCGGATGACGATCTGGTCTCAGCCGTTAAACGCGCCATGCAACATCCCCTGCTCGATAATATCCAGCTAAATCAAGCGCAAGCTGCGATTGTCAGTGTGGTAGCCAAAGACACCATCGAACTCAGTCAATACAACCAAATCGGTGCGACAGTGCATGAGCAATTACCCAAGGATGCGCTTGTTATTATTGGGCTTACCATAGATCCTGAACTCGAGTCAGAGCTCGAAATCATGGTGATTGCCACGGGAATTGGATTAGAGCAGACAGCAAAACCAGACCCTGTGCAGATTGTTGATGATAGCTATATCAATGTGCATGATTTTATTAAGCGTCCAGCCTTACCTTTACCCGAACCAGCACAATCGAAGTTTGATTTAGACAAGTTGCAAATCCCAACTTATCTGCGACAGCAAAAGCCTCCAACGCATTAGTGGGCTTGGTGCAAAAACACCACGTCTTTATCTATCACTTCGAGCCGCCAGCCGTAATGCTCGGCGAGCCATTGAAAGGTGGCTTCGGAGTAAAAGTTAATATGAGTGGGATCATTTTTATAATGCCAAGCGCTAAATGCCGTGGGATTAAGCACTCGCTTGGTCATCACGGCCAAAATGCCTTGAGGTTTGATCATCCCCTTCAACAGAGTCAGCAAAGCATCGGCATCACTCACATGCTCAATAACTTCGGTCAGGGTAATAAAATCGTATTGCCGAGTCAGTAACTCGGGGTGGTTAGCGTAATAAAGATCGTAGTTCTCGACCCGATAACCCCGCGCTTTGGCCATCAGACTTAAGACTTTGCCTTCACCACAACCAAAATCGAGCCCTAACGCCGATGGAGTAAAGCGGGTCAACAAAGGAGCGAGAGTTCTATCTAAAAACTGCTGATAACCGAGGTCCTGTGGGTGATTTTCGTGCTTGTCATATTCGGCTTTTTCAGCTTCAGAGCTTAGATAAAACTCGGCGGGGACACTCACCAAAGCACAGCGCTGGCATTGTTGGTAACAACGACGTTTATCTTGATGATAAGCCACTAAATCGGTGCTATGGCACAGCGGACAGGTATTCAACAGCAGTTCCTAAAAAGTCGTAAGGCAAACGGCAGAGATTGCCTTTAAATAGATCGCGATTAACAGCTAAGGTTTAGGGATTTTACGCTCTTTGGCCGCAGCTTCCTTGGCTTCTTGCAGATATTTTTGCTCACGGCTTTCCCTTTCATCAAATTGCTTTTGCGCCTTGAGCTTTTGTTGCACTTCCCAATCCTGCGGATTGGTTTGCTGTTTTATTGTTTCTTCCCGTGCTGAGGTTGTTTTGGCTGCTTGGCGCGCCTTTTCAAGTTGCAGTTGTTCAATCCGCTCAGAGTCGATACGCGCCTTATCAGCCCTTTGCTCCAAGGTTAACCGAGGTTTGGGTTGTTCAGCAGCATGCGCCGCGGGCAACACTGCGGCGAGACACATACCTAAAACGATAGTTTTGACTAGTCTTTGCATCCTACACCTTCTCTAGAGTCCTTAATTCACAAATGGCCAAGCTAAACTGAGCCTGTATGGCAAAACATAGCATAAAACATTATTTTGCCGTGATGAGTTAGCATGATTTTCGCTGAAGTAAATCAAATGAACCTATCTTAAACTGTTATTTTTTAATTTATATTTGAGCAAAACATCGATTCGGTTTATTTTTAACCCCATATGAATGATGTACGATTTGATATAAACAAAAACTAAGGGAAAGGATGTGACCTTAATCTGTGTCACCGAGGGAGTATCCTAATGATTCGATGGCAGCACTTGCTAAATAAACTCACAACAGATGATCCGCTGTTGCAAGAGAAAATCTCTATTTGGCGAGCCCATCCCCATAAAACACCCCTCGCGCTGATCCAAGGCTTTAGTTTTATTAGCGCAAACAGTGCCACCTTAGACTACTTTGGTACTGAATATGACACCTTTGTCAATGCCACACCTTATGATTTTTCCCCTAGAATTCAATCATCTGGGCGTAACAGTGTTGAATTTGCGCGGGAGATGATCCTTGAAGCCGTCTCGGGGGTTAATGTCGAATTCAGTTGGCTCCACCTTAATCATCAAGGGAATGAACTGCCCACCCGAGTAAACCTCTATCGTTGTTATTTACAGCAACAACCTGTTGTACTGGTCGAGTTACAAGCATTAAACCGTAGAACTCAAGTCAGGCCAGCCATTGCCGATGGTTTTGCCCATATCCCGAAAGAAATCCTCTCGACGACCTTGGAAGAAAGTGCCGAGGCCGTTTATATCACCGACACCGACAATAAGGTATTGGCGGTCAATAAGGCGATGTGCCGTATTTGTGGCTATAGCGCGGAACAATTAATCAATAAAACGCCCGATTTTTTAGAAGCCAACCCGCTTAATCTCAGTGAACAAAGCGAGTGTTTGCAGGCCTTAAAACAGCGCGGGTTTTGGCAGGGTGAAGCCTTAAAACAACGCTCAGATGGCAGCACGTTTCCCGCATGGCAAAGTAGTCGGCGCATCGCTGCGGATGGCATTCAATATCATGTGAATATCTTTAGTGATATCAGCACCAAAAAGCTGCTCGAGACACAACTTACCACCCGCGCCATGTATGATACGTTAACGGGGTTACCAAATCGTTTTCATCTTAAACAGATACTTAATGGCGCACTTGAGAAATTAAAAGACGATCCTCTCGCCCTCGGCGCACTGATGTTTTTAGACCTCAACGGCTTTAAAAATATCAATGACAGCTTTGGCCATTCAATGGGCGATAGAGTATTACAACTCGTTGCCGCCCGTTTAGAAGCGGGTTGTATCGAAAAAGCGGATATTGCCCGTATGGGTGGGGACGAATTTACCTTAGTGCTACAAGATTGTAGTTGTAAGGAAGAAATACAAGAGTTCGCAGAGCAAATTTTAAGTTTATTCGACAGTCCGTTCGAAATCGAAGGGCAAAAGTTTTTCCTCGGTACCAGTATTGGTATCGCGCTGTTTCCTACACACGGTGATCAGGCTGGCCAACTGATTAGTTTGGCCGACACCGCCATGTATTGCGCAAAGAAGAACCAGCCTCATTTAGTGTTTTATGATAAAGCGATGAGCCAAGCCGCTGAGCTTAAGTTAAAACTCATCAATAATCTCAGGCATGCCCACAGTTTAAAGCAGTTTAAACTCGCCTATCAGGCCATTGTGGATTTGCACACCAACACCCCCATTGGTGCAGAGGCACTACTGCGCTGGCAAAAGTCTCCCAGCGAGCATTATGAGGCAGCTGAGTTTGTGCCTTTATTGGAGGAAACGGGGCTCATTGTCAGCATAGGACAATGGGTACTCGAACAAGCCTGCAAGCAAGCATCACTATGGCGCGCACAATATCAGCCCGATTTTAAGATTTCGGTTAACGTCTCTCCGTTGCAATTAGAGCATGTAGACTTTGTCGGCCAAGTCGTCAGTGCGCTGGAAATAGTCGCCCTTCCCGCTGAAGCCTTAATTTTAGAAATCACCGAATCTGCACTGCTACGCCAACCAGAACAGGCGCGCTATACGCTAGAGCGTATTAAAGCCTTAGGTGTAGGCATTGCCATTGATGACTTTGGTACTGGCCTTTCTTCTTTAAGTCGCTTAGGTACCTTGCCCATTGATAGTGTCAAGATTGATGCTGAGTTTGTTCTACGTTTGAACGATGTATCAGGCCAAAAACTCTGCCATGCCATTGTGCAATTAGCACAGGCGCTCAACATTCACTTTGTGGCGGAAGGCATTGAGACACAACAGCAAAAAGACATTATTACCCATATGGGACAAGGCTTTGCCCAAGGCTTTTTATTTGGTTATCCAAGTTATGTTGAGCAGTTTACTCAGTCCTATTTAGCCGAGAAATACATTGCTTAAATAGAGACGATTAAAGGCGCTTAAACACAGTGACTGATTGTTTATTAAGATAATATGGATTGGCTATCGATAGGCTCGATAGCCCTGCCAGCACACCATAAAATATGGAATCACTCCCCTGCAAAGCAATTGGCTGGCAAAGCTATCTCATCATTTGCTGTGCAAATGAATCGTCACTATTAAACCTTGTTTTACGTTACGTTAGCGTGATCTGAATAAGATTTTAACTATTTTAATTCGTACAGAGTCTCAAAAATGCAAAAAATGAAAATCACTTGCCGCAATTCTAAAAAGTGAAATTAATCATAGCGCAACCTCACCTCTGCGGGCATCGCCTGCAATCGCATCGCAACCATAGCATCAAAGGCGACCAATAACGGGTTCACATCTAAACCCTCATCAAGCGCTTTTAACATGTAAGCACACGCCTCCAAGGTTGAGAGACTATCGCTGCGGCTTGATTTGCGGATCTTGTATCTTGACGTATAGCCTTCGGCCAAATGCACTGCCGGAAATTGTGTTAACCATGGATTTAATTGCAAGATTTTAAAGGCTTTTCTCCAGGTACCATCGATTAATAGCAACACACAATCAGCGCATATAGACTGACTTTCAACACTCGCGCTCTGCTCAGAGGGATATACAAGATAAACAGGGCGCTGACATCGGCTTAATTGCTCCCGCAGCGAGGCAAAATCCGCTTCAGACTCACCCACATATACTTGAGTATTGGGTATCACTAGGCTTAACACCCTAACACTATTCTTTTTATGTTCGACTTCAGAGGGGTGCTGTAATACCAAGAGCTGCGTCTGCGGTTTTATCTGCTGTACATGGGAGCATAAGCACGCATTGATTGGATAACAGCAAGTAGGGCAATAATGGCGGCTCAAAGCGCGTTCTCGATAAACAATTTCTAGCAGTATAGCAGCTTGAATTATCCCTAAAAAATGCCCGTAGCGATGGTCAAATAAGCTACGGGCAAAGGGTGTTTCTTTAATTAGCCGATTAGGGCGTATTAATGCTCGGCGGCTAACTGCTCTTGGTGCCAGTGGTCGAATCGGCTTAACGCCATCATTGACAGTAAGCCGATAGAGAAAAATCCCATCACTAACGCCACCGCATAGGGTGCAGTCAGGCTTGTTTGCTGCACTAGGCCTGCAATCACTGATGCGCCACTCATTTGGATAAAACCTAACATTGCCGTTGCCGTTCCTGCTCGCTCGCCAAAGGCAGAAAGCGCCATACTGGTTGCTGGGCCTAACAAGAATGCAAAACCAATACACAACAACATCATAGGCAACATAAAGGCAAAAGCAGCAGCCATTCCTACACTCGGGCCAAAGGCTTGCGCTGTGACAATTAATATCGCCGAGAGCACCAGCAGAGCTAATGCGAAGATCGCGGTGGGACGATTACCTAATTTACGGATCACTACTGGCGCAACAAAACAAGCGGCAATATTGACCAATGCATTCAATCCAAATAACCCACTAAAGGCCAGCTCGGATACCCCTAGATGGCCGATAAGCCATACGGGAGAGTAAGACACATAACTTAAAATCGCCGCCATCGCCGACATACAGGCAAAGGCATAGAACAAGAAATGGGTATTGCTCAGCACCGGCTTATAACGGCTCCAACGATAAAGAGGGCCAGTACTAACGGTATTGGCTGGACGAGTTTCGGGTAGACGATAGCCGACCAAGAGCATCATTAAAATCGCGTACAAGGTCATAAATACAAAGGTTGATCGCCAGCCAAACTGCATGGCCAATAGACCCCCTAAGGTTGGCGCCAGAGCAGGGATCACGCAGATAGCCCCATTTAAGTAACTGTAAATCTTGGCGCCTTCTTTTGGTGAGTAACAATCGCGCACTGCACTAAAGACCACAATGGAGGTCGAACAGGCAGCCAAACCTTGTAATACCCGGGCAATTTGTAACCAATGGAATTCAATCGCGGCGGCCGCAAGCAAACTGCTGGCGCCATATAACAACACGCCAAAGAGTGCCACAGGGCGACGACCATAACGGTCTGCTAATGGGCCAATCAATATCTGCCCGACGCCCATAGCAAATAAAAATAATACCAGTGTCGACTGCACTTCGCTGGCAGATACGGCGAACTCTGCCGCCATGGTGGGCATAGAAGGTAAGTAAATATCAATTGCCAATGGGCTGAGTAGCACCAAAGACATCAAAATAGGTAACAAATTGCGCCGCATAACATGTATCTCGGTTTAACAGTAAAAGGTATTTCAGTGGGCGGTAGTTTAAATAACTCAAGGTATGAACAGAAATGGTATAATTTCCAAAGTGAATTTCCTTTGAGGAATATCTATGAATCTCGACAACTTAGCCAGAATCGACCTCAACCTACTGGTGATATTGAAGGTTTTGCTCGAAGAGCAAAGTGTCACCCGCGCAGCGAGCCGATTACACATTAGCCAGTCGGCGTTGAGCAAGAGCTTGAATCGCCTGCGAGAAACGTTAGATGATCCCCTATTCCAACGTACTGCCCATGGCCTAAAACCCACAGCGCATGCGCTCAATATTGGACAAAAGCTGCCGAATATTCTGCAGGACTTATATCAACTGACTCAGCCACCGACGTTTACTCCAGCCAGCAGTAATAGGCAGTTTTCCTTTGCCATGGTCGAAAGTGCCTACGAAACCTTGATCCCCTATTTTATAGGTCCACTATTAAATAGTGCGCCCAATATCAAGCTCGATTCCTATGTCTGGACCGAAAAATCTATGCATGACTTGCAGCAAGGGCAAATTGACTTTGGGATTTCAGGACGGGATCTACACCCGCTCTCAGATTCACACACTGACCGACTGCCAGAAGGCATTGCCTGCCAAACCCTGTTTACCGACAGACAGGTATGTTTGGTGCGCCAAGCTCATCCCTTGATGGCCGCTCTCACCTCGCCCCAATGGGATTTATCCTTGTACTTAGAGATGGCGCATGTGCAAGTGCGCTGTGAAGGGAGTGATTGGTGGGCGCTGGATTATTTTCTGGCAGACTTAGGGCACAGGCGCAAAATTAGCACCACTGTGCCAGACTTTTATGGCGCGGCGAGTGTTTGCGCCCACAGTGATTTGATTTTTACCTTACCTTCTAGCTTTGCCCTACATGCCTGTAAACTCTATCCATTAAAGCTGTTGCCTTTACCCTTTGAGTTTATGCCAATGGCCTATGTGTTACTGTGGCATCAACGCAACGATGAAGATCAAGGCCATAAATGGATGCGCGACACTATCTGCCAAAGTGTCGAAAAGCTGATGCTGCCGCAGGGTTAATGGAGTGACCAATAAACAGCCCAGAACACTGACGTATTCTGGGCTGTTTTATTCAAGCAAACTTACAGAATAAACGTTGCGACCTGCGCATTAAGATCATTAGCACGCGCCTTTAATGCCTGAGCTTGGGTCAGATCCGACTTCGCTGCTTCGGTAATTTCGTCGGTCACATCCTTAATGGCCACCGTATTTTGAGTGATTTCACCCGTTACTTGGGTTTGCTCTTCAGCTGCGGTCGCAATTTGGCCTGCCATATCCGAAATCACATGTACGGCTTGAGTAATCTCCTCCAGCGCCTTCGCTGCGGCATTAGCATCTTCAACACTATGACCCGCTAACACTTGGCTGCTTTCCATCAAACTCACCGCCTTCGCCGTTGTACGTTGCAGAGTTTCAATGGTCGCATGTACTTCTTGGGTCGAATCTTGTGTTCGGCGTGATAACACCCGCACTTCATCGGCCACCACCGCAAAGCCACGGCCCTGCTCACCCGCACGGGCAGCCTCAATCGCCGCATTGAGGGCTAACAGGTTAGTCTGCTCAGCAATCCCTTGAATTGTCGCTAAAATGCTAGAAATCGACTGAGCGTGACGACTTAAATCTTCAATGACCTCAGTTGCTTGAGTGACTTCATCCGCTAAAGAATTAATCGAACTACGGGTCTTATTAACTAACTCTTTCCCTTGGAAGCTGCTCGCTGCTGATTGCTGCGCAGCTGTAGCGGTATTTTCCGCATTCGCGGCAATTTCATTAGTAGCACTTGCCATTTCGGTTACGGCGGTCGCGACCATGGCAACTTCTTGTTGCTGGCGCTGTAATTCGGCCACGGCAATATGGTTAGTTTTGAGACTACGCTCTGCGTCCGCATCCAGTTCACTGGCCAACTGACGAATATGGCTGATGAGCTGATGCTGACTGCCGACAAATCGGTTAAAGCTGTCGGCCAGTACGCCCACTTCATCTTGCGTATCAACCTCAATACGTTGGGTTAAATCGCCATTACCATCGGCAATACGCGCTAGCGCCTGCGATACACGTCCAAGCGGACCTAGCAATAGATTCACCAACCAAGAAATTGCCAATACGCTCAGTAATAGCATCAAGGCCGACAGCCCCAATTGGGTCAGCAGTAAATTAGTTAATGGCGCCTCAAGCGTCTCTTTGTCCAGTACTATCACTAATTCCCAATCGGTATTGGGAATATCGACACCCCAAACTAACTTATCGCGGCCTTCGTTTTCGAAATACATTGGCAGCCATGTGCTGGCCTGACGGCTCTGCTGGGGTAAATTATGATTAAGGTCGTTGTCAATATCGCTAACGGGTTTCATCGCCTTAGAGGCATCTTTGTAAGCGATGACAGTGCCATCTTTGTGCAGCATGATTGCATGACCATTGGCTGGTAAGGTCATGCGATTGACACTTTCAACCAAACTCGCAATCGACAGGTCGCCCCCAACCACACCTTGTGAAACCGCCTGCGCCATAGTGACCACTAACACATTGTAAGCTACGTCAACATAAGGTTTGGTGAGAATAAGACCGCGCTCATTTATCGCTTGTTTATACCAAGGGCGCGCTCTCGGATCGTAACCCGTACGGTCTATGCTTGGATCGGAGTCCAGCATCTGCCCCGCTTGTGTACCGTAGTAAGTGAGTTGGAATCGCCCCGAAGCTTGCGCCTGCTGTAATGCGTTTAAACTGTCACCTTCAACTTTAACGGCTAACGCCCCTACGATATCCTGACGCCCAGCTAACCACTCTTGAATGCGCTCAGCCTGTTGATCACCCAGTCGCTGCACCTGCTCCAAACTATTTTGCAACAACAATGACTTTTGACTGGAATAACTTTGCCACGACAGCAAGCCAATCACGAGGGAAAGCGCAATCACGACCGAAATCAGGATCTTTTGTTTAAGCGAGTATGAGTTCATGTTGGTATCTATGGTTTTACAGCTTTGAAGGAAGAAGTGGTAAGATTGGTTGGCACTTACTGTAATAAATTTACAGTGTTAGCCAAAACCAATCAAAAATTCGGCTAAATTTTCGCACATGTTACAGCGCAAACAAAGAATCACTCGTCACCAAATTAATAAATAATTAAGCAAAAACATAAAGATAACCAATTAAAACCTGAGCAACACCAAATAACAACCCAAAGCTCACATCAACCACAAGCCACCAACAAACTAAAGTCATGGACGTAAAAGAACGTAAATTAACCCAAATTAACGTGACGCAATCCGTTTATTTATTGCACACTGAACGTCCATAACATTGGGGAAAGAGGCTTCTCTAACATAGCAATTTGGCCAAGCCCGTTATCAAATACTGGGCGACTCACCTTCAGCCTCACCCATTTTGATTAGGAGTTCTTATGATTTATCAACAATTTCAACAGAGCCCATTTCAGCCACGCATTTCAGGAGCACGGGCTTGGTTAGCGATGGCAATCAGTGTCAGTCTAATCTGTTTATCTCTGTTTTTATTACCTTTTGTGCTTTTATTTGGCGCAATTGCTCTAGGCTGCTTAGTGCTATTTAGTCGTATTTATGTAGCACGCCAATTGAGTAAGTTTAATCGTGAGCAAGCGCGCCGAGCGCAGGCACAAGCGAGCGAGGCGACTAGCCAAACGTCAACGTTTAATCAAACCGCGAATGTTGTGCGTGAACCCCATGCAACTCAGTACCGAGGTCGTATCTTCGAACATCAAAAAGAGGAAGAGTAGCCCTAAGCGCTTAGCAGATCCTTGGCGCGATTAAGGGTATGAATTTCACCGGGATCTTGAGTGATCTTCAGTACAGTATCGATTTGTAAAACAAGCGATTGCCAAAGAGGCTCGATGATCTCAGCCTCTTTGCTATTGGCATGACGGCGCGCTAGATTTAGCAGCGCCGCAGAACCCACCACATCAATGCGTCCCAAAATGCCGTCGGCCAATGCCATACTCAGCTCAATCATGGCAGGCACACTGTGACCATATTTAATGACCTCACGCAGATAGCGCTCAGCCTGACTCACATCGCCACCCAAGCCACTTTCATCATTTAGCATATGTTGCGCACGGGTAAGCATGGCATCGAGCTGACCTTGCTCTGCCGCTTCGGCCATCCAATACTCACTCGCGATAGGATCTCGCTGACAACCATCACCATTGGCGAGCATTAAGGCCAAATGATATTGGGCATGGGGATAACCCGCCTGCGCCGCTTTACTTATAAAATGATAGGCTTGCGGTAAATCCTTGGTTTGATAGTAAAGCACACCTAAATTCGCCATGGCTTCGGTTTGCTCACCTTCGGCCGCCAGCTGTAAAAAGTGTTTCGCTTGGGCTAAATCCGGCTTAAATGACTCACTGCCCACTAGGTAGAAATAGCCAAGCAGCGCCATCGCATTGACCACGCCAGCCTCAGCCGCAGTAGCTATCGCAGCCTCGCCTTTAATGGCATCGGCCTCTCCCTGATAGCCATGGATTAAACTCACTCCATGCTCATAGAGGGCTTGCATATGGGTTGGGGCTGCAAGGGCAAACCAGTAGGCAGCCTTAGCAAAAGTATCACTGGCTTTTTGTGCGACAGCTTTTACTACTGGGCTATCGTCTTCAGTACCATAGTACTGATCGACGAGGGCAAGCTCCTGCTCCTTAAGCATTAATGCTTTGGTTTTAAAAGAGATCCCCACAAGATACTGCGCATTGGAATCATCCTCCATCACCGCGCGGTAACAGAGATCTTTAACCGTTATCGCATCGCTGGCTTGAAAGCGGTATGCAGGCGCCTCGCAGCCAACCATCTTCGGATACAGATGCTCGACTAAAGCGAGTACATCTTTAATGGCTTTTTGGGCCAAGGCGAGTAACTGCTCTTGGGTAAGATGATATTTTTCAGGGTGAGCGCCACGGTTACCATCAGCACGCAGGCGATGCAACGCTCTGGTGGTCTTCACATCGATCAGCCGTTTTTGATTTAACAGCTCAATACGATCATAGAGATTGGGGCTAGCAAAGGACACCGCTTTACTCTGCCCTAGCAAGTCAGTCAGCCTATGGGTAAAACTGCGAATATGCAGTAATGACTGAGTAGGCACATCCTGCACATAGTTTTTAGCATTGAGGTAATCATCAAGAAGCGAGGCCGAAAACCCTTGGATAAATTCACTATCCAGTAACTCAGCCTCAGTCCCCATAAATGCTTACCTCAAATTGAATTTGCTCAGTTGATATTATTCCGCAGTTGGCTTTTTAGACACCATATACAAACGGAACAATGCCAAGTTTACGAATAACCCAATAAACGCCATAAAGGTATCCGCGAGCAATTGCACAGGCAAGCCACCAAAAGATGCCGCTGCTGAAAGCTGGCTACCAACTACAGAAAGCGGTAAGTAAAGCATCAATAACGCAATGGTTTTTAACACAATCGGGCCACTAAAGCTAAAGCTTGCCTTAATCGCTTCCAGCGGAGTTAAACGCTCAACCACCACCATAAAGTTCACATAGGCTAGGCGAGCAAACAGATAAAAGCTAATAACGAGTCCCACTAACCACATAGGGCCAAACGCTGCAAATAGCATCACTGGCGCTAAAATGGCCAGTCCAGAGAATACGCCAGCCAAGAGTAAAGTTGGCACAAAGGGTAAACTGGCTTTCAGTACCATACCAGCTGATGGATTATGCCCTTGGGATCTCAGTTCTAAAAACAGCGTTAACGCCGCAATCAATACCGAGAAGAGCAGCAGAAGGAGCATCATAGCAATCATGTGTGATGCGCCAAACTGCGGGTTTTCCAGATCAACTTTGCTCATCTCTGTGCCAAGCCATAGCTGAATACCAACCTGCACTAATAACAGTGGCACCGTCAGCATGGCAAGCTGAGTGAGATGATTACGGAAAAAGTTATAAGCTTCGGTCAAAATTGCGGATAGTGACATGCGCCTTTCCAAAATAATTGAAGTAAATTAACACCGTGAATTGTCGCTAAGGATACCCAAAATCCCGCCCCAATGCACAACACAAATCACCTGAGTGAACCGTAAATCACAGAAAAGGGCTGCAACAAAAGTCTCAAAGCCGTTACACTGTCCACTTTATTGCGCGCAAACCGTCAAAGGATGCCACTCTATGAAACACACTTTCACACTCTCTATTCTGATTAGCGCCACACTTTTAGCCACTCCCACCAGTGCAAGCTGGTTAGATAACCTTGCAGGAACACCAGCAAAAACAGAGAAAGTGGCAACAGGTAGCGTCACCCAATCCAACGCATTAGTTGGCAGCGTGATGTCGCAACTCGGACTGAACCAAACCCAAGCCGAAGGCGGTTTAGGTAGTCTGTTAGGCCTAGCACAATCGAGTCTAGGTTCGAATGATTACACCAAACTAGCTGCCAGTATCCCTAATGCCGACAGCCTATTAGCCGCAGCACCTAAACTTGATGCGAACTCAGGCGTTTCTGGCCTGTTGTCTAAGGCTGGCAATATTGGCTCTTCTCTGCAAGGTAGCGCAATGGTGTTAGATGCCTTTGAAAAACTAGGTATTTCTAAAGAATTAGCCATGCCAATGATCAATATTGCCAAGTCTTATCTTGAGACAAATGGCGCCGAAGGCAGCTCAGATCTGCTGATGAAGGGTTTAAATACTCTGCTATAAATGTCGCCCCACCCTAAGCCTATGCTTAGGGTGAACTTTAACGTGAAAAATCACTCTATCTAGTTATTCCTTCTTGCCAGAGCAGTGCCACTTTATGATTGCGAAGCTGAAACGATTCCTTCAATCCCACACCCATGCCATCTCTCCAGAGGAGAAAGCCCACCAGCTAAAATTAGCGGCGGCGAGCATGTTGCTCGAAGTGGTATATGCCGATGAAACCCTCGCCGCAGAAGAAAGAGCACTATTGCCTAAGCTTCTGACAGAGACCCTATCGATGTCGGCGCAGGATGCTAATGATTTAATTGAAGAGGCCAAAAAAGCCCAAGGTAATGCCACCTCATTATTTGAGTTTACCAATACCATTAATGCCGAATTTAGCTTGGAGCAAAAGCAACAGCTGCTATTAGCCATGTGGCAACTAGCCTATGCCGACGGGCAACTGTCACAGTATGAAGATCAGATCATCCGCCGTACCGCTGATTTGCTGTATCTCAAACACAGCGAACTTATTCAGATGCGCAATCAAGCCATCGAGGCCCAAGTGGCACGCTAAAAGCAAACCATAAAAAAGCATGAATCGCAGTACTGCCATTCATGCTTTTGAATCAAGGTTATAGATTGCCGTTTGCTGTTCCAGCTGGCTTAGGCAAGCGCCTTACCAATCTCAAAACCGACGCCTCTTAGCTCCGTTAACTTAGTCCGAAGCCCACCCATTTCCATTTTTAAGCCTTTTTTAGTCGCAAGCTGCGATAGCCAACTGGTTTTATCGTCATCCTCAATAGTGTCCCAGTCCGCTAATACTTTGTGGGATAAACACAACAAAGCTGCCAATTTAGAAAATGGATTCGAATCCTTAGGATGATCTTGGTAGAGAATGCCTTGCACCAATGCTGGGGTAAATTTCCAATTTTGAGCCAACAAAGCACCAATATCGGGGGAATCATAACCGAGGAGTTCTCGCTCAAAAGCATGCTTATCTTTACCCTGTGCGACAGCTTCGTTAATTTTTTCAGCATCTTCAGGGGAAATTGCCGCAATCAATAAATCACCAATACGGTGAAGGATGCCGCAGGTAAAAGCCTCGTCGGGCTGAACACCGCACCGTTTAGCCATCTCTTGGTTGTAGAGTGCAATTTCGAAGGTTTGTCCCCAAAACTGCGCTAAATCAACACCATTGCATTTAGGCACCGCCCCCATCACGGGCTAATACTAAGGTACGCAAGGTTTGCATTCCAAGGCGTACTACGGCTTCATCAATACTGCCCACCTCGCGACTGTGGCCGTAATAGGCGCAGTTAGCTAATCTGAGTACCTTGGCACTGATCAGGGGATCATGGGACACCTTAGTCGCAATATTTTTTACTGTAGCGTTGTCGTCGTTAACGACATCAAGCAGTTCACTGATTGCTTTAGGTAAACGGGGCAACTCATCAACTCGACTCAGTAGCGCAGCAGAATCCATATTTATTCTCCTTCTAGATGAATGATCAAAATATAGAACACAAAATCTCGCCTCGCTCTTAAGCTTATGAACACTTATGAGTTGAATGTGCAGCTTTTCAGTCAGTATTTAGCAATCGCAATCTTAGTGAAAATTCAGCCCGCCAATCATAAGAATGCCTCTGCAACACAGCAAAAATCACAGCAATTCGCGCTTTGCGTTATAGGTAAAGAGATTAGACTTGCTCAATAGTTAACCTTATTTGTAAATAAATATTTCAAATAATAAGCAATGGATGTTATAGATTAAATATTGTTCATCAATTGTAAGGAAGTACTATGGGCCAAAATGCACTTGTTAATCGCACCGGGATTATTATCGTTAGCGCACTGATCACCTTAGGTTTGTTCGTGTTTATGGCACAACTTATCCATAATCCACAGCCATTGAGCGGACAAACGTCAGATGCGCCGCAAATCAATATTTTGATGAGTGAACGAACACCTATCCCGCCAAAGGAAACTCGCAAACCCGAACCGCCAAAGCCCATCCCAACAAGGGAGCGGGTCACAACGCCGGGCGAAAGTGCTGAAGTGGTCGAATTTAGCCCCCAGACTTTTACCCCCGAAATGCCAATCCAAACGACATTCTTTAACCAATCGACTATCACCGCTGAGGCCTTACCCGTGGTGCAAGTGTCTCCTCGTTATCCGATTGAAGCAGCACAAAATGGTAAGGAAGGTTATGTGGTCGTAGGCTTTGATATTACTGCGGATGGTACGGTCAGCAATGTGCGCGTGCTCGATGCTAACCCGAAGCGAGTGTTTGATAAGGCGGCGCTTTCAGCAGTGCAAAACTGGAAATACAAACCTAAGTTTGATGCGGGCAAGGCCGTACCCCAATTAAATCAACAAGTACAACTCGATTTTAAACTGGATCAACAGATTTAAGACTCGCAGATCAGCACGCTTCAACCCTGCGTGCTGATCTGTCATTATTTGAATGACACCGGGATTAAGCAACCTTGTTAACCGCCAAGGCCCGCTTACGACTAATATGGCTCTTTTGCCACCACAAGAATGGGGCAACAAATAGGATTAACGCAAATACATAGGCCATGCTTGCCCCAAGCGCGATACCTAACGCTAAGCAGAAGCCACAACCTAATACCACTAAAGGTAAGTTGCGACGGGGCAATAATTTAGCAGCAGCTAACATCGCCATTAAGTAGATCACGACGAACACCCCGTTACTCCAGGCAATAAGATGTTCGAGTTCCTGACCCGTGATGTGAGTCAGCACTATCACACTCGCCATCACGCCAAGTAAGGCCGCCAAGGCACGGATCGGCACACCATGACGATTCTTAACCGCAAAGCAGCGCGGTAAAATACCTTCACAACTAAAACTCCATACAAGACGCGCAGCGCTGGCGGCATAGACGTTTACTGTGGCAAGGCCACTGGCAATTCCCAACACACCAATCACTTGCGCACCGTATCCCCCTAAAAGCGTATCGAATACACCAATCATCGCCACGCTTTTGTCAGTTGGCACTAACAGTAAAATCAGTGTGCAGGCCACATAAATAACCCCCACCAGCACAGTGCCCATCATCATCGCTGGGATCATATCCTGTTGTGGACGGCGGAAATCATCGGCGAGGTGAGTCATAGCCTCAATCCCCAAGAAGCTCCAAAAGGCGATACCTGCGGCAATCATAATGGTGGGGATTTCTGGCGTGCCATAGCTTGCTAATGAAGTTAAGTGCCCAGGTTGCACACTGCTCGCCCCGAATAACAGCACCACAATCGCCACAATACAAAGGGTTAAGCCAAATTGCAGTTTGGCCGAGACTTGAATACCACGAAGATTGAGCAGGAACAAGCCAAAAATAACGAACACCTCAGCGCCCACCTTGGACCAGCCATCGAGGGGAATGAGTGCATTAACAAACTGGAAAGTCATCAAAATCGCAGCGGGCGCGCCCATCGGCACGACCAACAAAAAAATGAGTCCGATAGTACGGCCTGCGGTACGCCCAAAAGCCTTTTCCACAAAATAAGCGGGACCCGCAGCATGGGGAAAGACACTCGCCAGTCGCCCAAAAATCAGCGCCACCGGAATAATGGCTAAGGTGAGGAGTGACCAAGCGATAAGCGCACCAGCATGGGCCTTGTCGATTGTCATTTGCGGGAGAATAAACACCCCAGTGCCCAGCAAAGTGGTGGCCATCAAGCCTGCACCTTGCCAACGTCCTATAGTTCCGCTATGTGAGTTCATCTGTTAACATTCAATGGTTTTGAAGCCGTCAGTATAGTGAGATTTTACGCCGCAATCTGCCGTCAATTTCGGTGTTCTTAGTGGTAAACGCCAGCACAATGACGGTAAAAAGCACTATTTCAGGCAAAATGACGGTGTAACTCAAGGCCTTATACTGAGTTGTACTTTTAGGCCGCCTCACTTGTTATACCCATTTTTATCGGAGTCTACGTTGGATAAGTTTGATACCGCCATCATCAATTGTTTGCGCCAAGATGCTCGCCAAAGTGTTTCCAGTATTGCAGAGCAGGTCAATCTTTCCCGTAGCGCGGTTGCCGAGCGGATAAAAAAACTTGAGCTAACTGGCGTGATCCGTGGCTATCAAGTATTGCTGAGCGAATCGCAAAAAGAGGGAGTGTCGGCCTACTTCGAAATCCAACATAAATGTCCCCGCTGCGCCGATGTGGTACACGTGTTCCATGCAATCCCCGAAGTAATTACCTGCCGTGGTATTTCCGGTGATATGGATTTGCTGGTGTATGTCCATGCCCCATCAATGCGCCGTCTGCATGAAATCCGCGAATATATCGATACTCACACCGATATCATCAAGATTAAAACCCATGTGGTGATGAGCGAGTGGATTAATAATACTGGCGAGTAACCTTGCGTGCCCCAAACAAGAAACGCCACCCCTAAGGAATAAAGGTGGCGAGGCCCTTGTGGAGGCAGGGCAAACAATACCTAAATATCAAATATGGCTTCCCTTCCCAATAACCTCCCTGTGACAGCAAATCGCGACAAGACAACGCACCTTTAATCACTTCAGCCAGCGTTATTAAAGGGAGTTAGCTCACGGTGCTTCCTTAGACACCGCTTCGCCATTCACCGTAATTCCTTCTTATCTATAACATTGAGCCAACCATGCTCAATCAAACGACCGTCATTTGCCCCGTGTAGAGAATAAAGTTACGCAGCAGTAGCACACCAATCAGACTTAAGCATGCGGTGCCTGCTACATAGGCCCACTTACGCTTTGACGTGGCTGTCATAAACAGGTTCATTGCCAAGGGGCCCGATAATCCGATCCCTACAATGCCAATCCAGAAAACCCATCCCCAGAAGCCATAACCTATCGCATTGAAAGCCGCAAATTTGCTTTGACCGCCTGACAACACTAAGCCCATAAAGAAGGTAAAAATCAGCACTATCTCCACCAAAATCAATGGGATTTCAACCTTATGGATAAAGTGAACTTCCTTGGCGTTAGGATTAGCATTAAGCAACACCCCACCCAGCAGAGAAAATGCCGCGCCGGATGAGAGTCCCGAAGCCAAAAACAGCAGTGGCAATACGGGGTTTTTCAACATCGGATAGCCGGGTAAAGCCGAGAGTAAAAAGCCAGTATAAGCCCCCAGCGCGAGGGAAAAGATCACCAATAAACCGGTAATCGTCGCCTCGAAGCGGCTAAGCCAAGCTGTCAACTTCAGCACTATGGGAAAGCGATTCTCACACCATGCATCAATGGGTTTACGGAATAACAAACCAATCCACATAAACATAAAGACTTGGTAGATGAGCAGGATCAACACACCCATCGACATCACAGACTTAGGATTGTAGAAGACTAATATCTTCCAAAAATCGAAGGGCTTAGTTAAGTCCAATACCAAGATGCCCAAACCCGCCATCACCGCCACGGGCGCCACAATACAGGCTGCCTGCACAAAGCCAGACTGGTAGGCATTATGTTTCAACACAAAATGCTTGAGTAACACCGCAAAGAACATGGCGCCAGCAGATGCCCCCGCTAAAAACAGGTAAATTGCAATTGGCCAATGCCACACTAGCGTATCAAAATGTAGGGCGCTCATATTGCCACCTCCCCTGATTTAGCCACAATGCGGAACAGTTTTGGCCGAGTGCCGAGGTCGACCTTAGCCCTTTGGGTTGGGTTAGCCTTTAGCACTTGTACCACCTGAGAAGTGGGATCTTTTAAGTTGCCAAAGACCAATGCCTTAGTCGGGCAGGCAGCGACACAGGCAGGTTGTTTACCTTGGGCGAGGTTTGTCTCACGGCAAAAATCGCATTTGTCCGCAGCGTGGGTAACAGGATTAATAAAACGAATTTTGTATGGGCAGGCTGCAATGCAATATTGGCAACCCACACACTTCCAAGCATCTACCGCCACAATGCCAGTCTCTTTATCGATAAAGGCGGCACCCGTTGGGCAAACATTGACGCAGGGCGCGTCTTCACAATGCTGGCAAGACTTACGACTGAAGTGATAAAACTGGTTCGGATATTCCCCATAGGGTCCAGTTTGCTCTATTTTTAATCGGGCAACACCCTCGGGCACTTTGTTGGTTTCACGGCAGGCAACTTCGCAAGCTCGACAGCCAATACACTTAGTTTCATCGTGGATCAGTGCGTATTTCACACTAGGTTCGGCTTTAGCCTCATTAGAGGCATTCACAGTAGCCAGTAATGTGCTACCCGATGCCCCTGCCAATAAGGCGCATGCTCCTTTGAGAAATCTTCTTTTTGAATTTTCCATAACCTTACTCCTGCTGGCCTGTATGGCAAGTACGGCACAGCTCACTGCGAACCTTAGGCGTCATCTCAGCCATAGGATCGGTTGGGCTATGTAATTTATGGCAAGCGGCACAGGCCACTTTTTGGGCATGCACATTATGCGTCCACTCTTGGGAGCTGAGTTTGGCTGGCATATGGCATTTTTGGCACACCTTTAATTGCACAGCAGCTTCGGATGCCTCATTTAATCCAAAAACCACTAAATCATTTGGTTTTTTGGGATGATCACCTTTTTCACCATGACAGCTTGAACAGGTCATTTTCATGGCATCCTGGCCGTGATGCCCTAACATTTGACCATTACGCTGATGACACTTCATGCAAGCATCACTATTAATTTGCTTAGCGGGTTCAGCACTTGTTGCGGAAAAACTGAGCAGCAATGCCATTGCACCCAAGCGTAATGACCACAGCCATTGTCGTGTAGACATAGCGAGTCCTCATATCAATTCATTGGGAAATAAAGAGGAAGTCAGGGTTCGGAGAACTCCGAACCCGACGAGCGTGGTCAAACGGCTAGCGCTTGCTTGAGACTTGTTGCATCCCACTGTTTATGCTGATTCATTTCAATAAAACCAATATTGAATTTGCTGAATAGCTTTTTCATGGGTGAATTGATTTGCTTACCGGCGTCGCTGATCACCATTTTGACTTCTGAAGAATCATGGTCAATCAACACATAGTCGAGACGGCATTCATGGTTTAAATCAGCATCGTGCTGGTCCATGTCAAATACAGTGTCGAGTGGAACATTGCAGCAGACATCGTATTTGCCTTCAACGACAGTTTTGAGTGATTTAAAAAAGTTGAAACTATCTTCATCAAATAACACTGGTTTGAGTTTCATTTCATGATGTGCAGCCTCCTCGGGATCCGCCCTAAAAAACTTAATGCAAGTCATGACAAACATTACAAACACAAATGGCACCGCGACGAATAGTACGAAGTACATAAACGCATAGCTGAGAATGACTGAAGTATTCATATACGCCTCCAATAACACAATTATATTTTTGTTTTCTCCTTTAAAGCACCTTCAGTATTATTGCAGACGGGATTTATTTTTTTGATCTTGATCACATGTTTAAATTCAAAATTAAACATAAACAACAAGTTAGGATACAGGACACATTACTGTATAGCGTAAATCTAAAATGCACATATTGATAATAGTTAATTAAAAAAATGAAATTGGCGTAACTGAATATCAAAAATTAAAATTTCAAATTAGTTTAATAATATTTTTTGAAATATAAAAAATCAAATTCTAAACCTATTGTTACATATAGATAAATTTAAGGTGCAAAACTTGGGATGGATTTCACATTAAATTAAATTAATAACACCATAATTAGGTGTTCTTTAAAGTATTTACTCAATATTAAGGAATATAAAAAATGCATATTAGTAACATGGATGGCCTCGATATTCTGAGTTTAAAAATACTTGTTTCATTATATGAGAACAAGTCTGCAACCTATGTATCAAAGGCATTAGATATCCCAGCCCCCAAAATAAGTCGTAGCCTTAAAAACCTGCGAGAAGTATTTGGTGATGAGCTTTTTATCCGAAAGAAATATGGCTTATTCCCCAATGAATTTGTCACGCACTTATACCCGATAGCGAAACAAACCATTGAATGTACAGAGAAGTTTCAAAAGGTACGAGCAGCCAATGTCAATCATGTTAAAACACATGTTGAGATTGCGGCCCCAGGCCTTATTGCCTATGCCTTCCCTAAAGCCTTAATGCAAGCTATCAAAGAAGAGCAAAAATCTATCCATATCAATATTACCCCTTGGTCACTGCATACCACGCAGGACATCATCAATGGTGATACCACCCTCGGTATTTGTTGCAATAAGAGTACCGCAGATGTCGCAGCCTATGGAGACAAATTACAAACCACAACACTGCAACGTATGGGTAAGGTGTATCTTATTGCTAGCCGGAATCACCCCATTTTTAAGCGAGAAATTACCTTAGAGACGATTGCAGAGTATCCCTATGTCAATACTGATCTCGGTAATCCCAGTACTCGCCTTAGCCCATATCAAGAATTCTGTATAAAAAATGGTATAAAACTCAATACTGAAATTACCATTACCAGTATTTCTAGTTTGTTTGAATATTTAGGAGAAAGCCAAACTATTTCTTTATTACCCTACCGAGTGGTTTATGAAATGGTGGCAGAAATACCCGAACTGCATACCTGTCAATTATCACAACTTGAGGCAGAACGTTTATACGCTGACACCGAAGCACCGACGATCTTCTTGGTGCAAAAGAATCAGCCCAATCGCACTAGCGAAGAGCTGGTGTGGCTCAGTGAACAAATAAAGAAAATTGTTGATAGCATTATTTAGCGATAAATACTTAACACGTTTTCATCTTATTATTCGAGGTGATAGGCATATTGTGCCTTAGCTTAGGCTCCACCTCACCGCTCCTCCGTGTCGTCCCAAGTTTTGTTAAGACGGGCATACATCTTAATCGTCAAACACGTTACACTAGGCCCATCTTTATCCTGATCGATCTTGCTATGCGAACCGAAAACACAGCCACACTTAATCTCATGTGGGGCGCACTGATTCTGGAAGAATTAGCACGTCTTGGTGTGCAGCATGTCTGCATGGCACCAGGCTCACGCTCAACCCCGTTAACTCTTGCAGCAGCCCAGCAAACCAAGCTGAAACGTCATTTGCATTTCGATGAGCGCGGCTTAGGTTTTATGGCCCTCGGATTAGCCAAAGCCAGCTGCGCCCCCGTGGCAATTATCACCACCTCAGGCACGGCCGTCGCCAACCTGTATCCTGCGATAGTCGAAGCTTGGCTCACCCATGTGCCTTTGATTGTCTTAAGCGGTGACAGACCGCCAGAATTACTCGGTTGTGGCGCTAACCAAGCCATAGTGCAGCCGGCGATTTTTGCCAATTACGCCCAGCAAGTAAACCTGCCGACGCCAGATGCACACATTGCACCGCAGATGTTGCTCACCACGCTTGATGAGGCCGTGGCCAATCAAACACGCCCTGTGCATATCAACTGTATGTACCGTGAGCCGCTATATCCGAGTGAATTAACTGCCACAATTCTCGATAGCGAATCGCCATACCTCAAGCCGCTGCAAACATGGCTGCAACAAGCACGTCCTTACACTCTTTATGGTAAGCGTGAACAATTAAGCAGCCCGAGCGAAGATGCCATTATGCGTTTCGTCCATGGTAAGGGCGTAATCATCGCGGGTACGCTCACGCCAGAGCAAGATCCACAGCAACTCATTGCGCTATCTCAAAAAATTGGCTGGCCGTTACTGACCGATGCTCAGTCGCAACTGCGACAACATCCGGCGGCGATTGGTAATATTGACCAACTACTGCAACATCCCAAGGCGCGCAATCTGTTACAAGAGGCAGACCGCGTGCTGGTGTTTGGTGGACGCTTATTGTCTAAGCGTTTGATTGCTTACCTTGCCGAACAAAACTGGCACAGTTACTGGCAAGTGCTGCCGCAGCAAGATAGGCTCGACCCAAGCCATAACGCTAAACACATTTGGCACGCCAACGCCGCCCAATTTGCATCGCTTAACTGGTATCGCTCTTCATCGGCGAATTGGGCTAATACCTTAGTTAGCTACAACGATGAATTGCATAGTTTATTCGTGCGCAATATTGATCAAGGTGAGTTTGGTGAAGCTCAGGTTATCCGCGCGATTGCCAATACACGACCACTGGAGCAGCAATTGTTTATCAGCAATAGCCTGCCGGTACGTTTGTACGATATGTACGCGCCAGTGAGCTGCTGCACTGCCACCACTTACACTAATCGCGGAGCCTCGGGGATCGATGGCTTACTGGCCACCGCCTGCGGTATTGCAGCGCACCAAGGTAAACCGACCAGCTTGATTATTGGGGATTTATCCCAGTTGCATGATCTCAACTCCTTTGCCATCGCACGCAATTTAACCAGTCCTCTGGTGATCATTATCCTCAACAACGATGGCGGTAATATCTTTAATCTCTTGCCCGTCCCCAATGAGGAACTGCGCAGTGATTACTATCGGTTAAGCCATGGTCTGGAATTTGGTTATGCCGCCGCTATGTTTAATCTTCCTTATAACCAAGTGGATAACTTAGCAGACTTCCAAAATAGCTATAATGAAGCGCTGGATTATCAGGGTGCTTCTGTCATCGAAGTCACCGTTAGCCAACACCAAGCCAGCGAGCAGATCGCCGCGCTGAATTTATGGGTGAAACAAAGCTAATGCCGACCGTGGCCCGTTATGGAGAGACAGCACAGCCAAACTTGGTCCTGATCCATGGTTTTTTAGGATCGAAGGCCGATTGGCTACCGCTGATCCCTAAACTCAGCCAACATTTTCACTGCATCTGCCTCGATTTACCCGGCCACGGCGACAATCAACCAGAAATCGCATCGACGCTCACTGATGGCTTCGACTTTTGTGTCCAAGACATTATCAGCCGCCTCGATCGCCTCGGTATTGAAGCGTTTTACCTCTATGGGTATTCCCTCGGTGGCCGGATTGCCTTACATCTTGCCCAAGCTTATCCGCAGCGAGTGTTGAGTTTGTGGCTAGAATCCTGTCATCCCGGGCTGACAAATACCGAAGAACAAGCCGCGCGCAGCAAGAGCGACAACCTGTGGGCCAAACGGCTGCAAAGCTTGAGTAGCAGGGATTTTTTACAGCTTTGGTATCAACAGTCCGTGTTTGCCGATATGCCCGACAAGGTGCGCAATGCCTTGATAGCAAAACGAGCTATGCAGCTCGACCAACATCCCAAACACATACTCAAGCAAATCTTTTTGGCGACCTCACTTGCCCGCCAAGCTTCACTTTGGGATCTACCTGCAAGCCTTGCTTGCGAATGCCATTTTTTTTCCGGCAGCCAGGATGCTAAATTCACGGCGATCGCAAAGGACTGGCAAGCACAACAACCCATCATCTTGCATCAGATTGAACAGGCGGGGCATAACATACATCAAGCCAATCCTGCGGGATTACTCGCCTGTATAAGAAGTTTGTTCGTCGAACGCTTGACGTAGAGATACACGCAAACAGACCGCTTTTAAATCGATAAAGTGTTAAGGAAAATATGATCTTAACTTCACTTAGCTTGTATTTATATCGCCTGCCCTTAGACCGCTTTTTGCCTGTGGGTAAACAACGCATTGACTACAGAGCTGGCTTAGTACTACAGGCAAAAGCGCAAACCGAAGGTGAAGTGCGTGAGCAGTATGTTGAAATCGCGCCACTCTCAGGGTTCGATATCGACCAACAGCCATTATTAGGCTTTAGCCGTGAAAGCCTCGATGAGGTTCAACAGGCCTTAGTGGCGCTATTACCCAAGCTGCAAAACCAATCTATTGATTGCTTGCTCGAGCAAGCCGAAGCGAGTCCCTATCCATCCATTGCCTTTGGCTTAAGTCTGCTACATGCCAAAATCAGCGGAAAACTCGATACGGTGCGCCCAGTGACCACCACTGTGCCGTTGATTTATCAGCCAACAGATGCGCCCAAAGCCGAGTTGATAGCTAAAATCGCCAAGCTCGATAGCAGTGTGCACTCAGTTAAAGTGAAGGTTGCACAAACCTCCATGGAAGATGAGTTAAGTTTGATTTATGGCATCTTAAGCCAAAGACCGGAACTCAAGCTGCGCTTAGATGCTAATCGTGGATTTAGTTTGGAACAGGCCCTCGACTTTGCCGCTTGCTTGCCACTAGATAGCATTGAATATATTGAAGAACCTTGCCAAAAGCCGCAGGATAATCACACTCTGTATCGCGCCATTCCCCTGCCCTATGCCCTAGATGAATCCCTCAATGACCCAGATTATCAATTTGTGATGCATGAGGGATTAACGGCATTAGTCATCAAACCCATGCTACTGGGCAGTATTGAAAAACTTCAGCGCCTTATCGACGAGGCGAACAGCCATGGCGTGCGCTGTATCTTAAGTTCCAGCCTTGAGGCCAGCTTAGGTATCAATGATTTGGCCCATTTAGCCGCCATACTGACGCCCGATGAAATTCCTGGGCTCGATACGTTAGCCGCCTTTAGCCAAGACTTAATCGTACCAAGCGGCAAGCCCCAAACTCTTACGCTTAAATGCCTTAAACTTGTCGCCAGTACGCAGCAGGATTAATCGACAATGTCCGAATCTAAAGCATTGGCCTCATCCCAATCTATTTCACAGCAAGGTATTTCGCCATTACATAGCGCCGCGCTCACGCTCCCTGAACAAACCGCGGTTAAGTGCAATGGGCAAGACATCAGCTACGCGAGCTTAAGCCAAATGGTGCTGGGATTAGGTGAGCAGCTCACGCGCATCGGCGTTGGTCAAGGGCAATCACTGGCGTGTATCAGTCGTAATAATCTAGAGATGATTTGCCTGTATTGGGCCTGTGTGGATATTGGTGCCATCTTCTTTCCTATCTCGCCGCGTTTTCCGCTGGCGCAAGTTCAAGGGCTTATCGATAGCCACCAAATCCCTTTCTATTGGAGCGAAGCGGCGCTGGACTTGTCAGGCAGTCATCAACTCACGCTAGATTTTAGTCTAGGCGTGGCTCCAAACGCTGGCCTAACCGCGACAGCTTTTGATATTTATCGCCCGAGCAATGTGATTTTAACCTCTGGCTCCAGCGGTTTTCCCAAGGCGGCCGTGCACAATCTTGCGAATCACATTGCCAATGCCGAGGGCGCCCGCAGCCTGATCCCGCTGGTAGCTGGTGATGCTTGGTTATTATCATTACCGCTGTTTCATATTGGCGGCCTTGCAATACTCAACCGCTGCGCCCTAGTCGCGGCGACTGTGGTGCTGCCAGATCTCGCGCTCCCGCTACAGGTACAAATCGAGCGCGATGCGTTAACCCATATGTCCCTCGTACCGACCCAGTTAGTCAATTTGCTCACTGACAAACAGGCCTCGCTCCACAGTATTAAAGCCCTGCTACTGGGCGGCGGCGCAATTTCTATCGATTTACTTAAACAGCTCGAACACCGGCATATTGCCAGCTTTACTAGCTACGGTATGACGGAAATGGGCTCGCAAATCACCACTGGCCCCGCGCTGAGCGATGGTAGCAGCGGTAAATTACTCCCAAGGCGTGAGCTTAACATTGTCGATGGGGTGATTTGGGTTAGGGCGAATGCTTATTTATGGGCTATCTCACTGATAAGGGAATAGAAAAGCCACTTGATGCCGACGGTTGGTTTTATACCAAGGACAGAGGCGAATGGGACGAAAACGGCAATCTCCGCATTCTTGGCCGCGTCGATAATATGTTTATTAGCGGCGGCGAAAACATTCAACCAGAAGAGATTGAAGCGGCACTCAAACTTCATCCGCTAATAGATGAGGCAATCGTCTTCCCTCAGCCCGATCCCCTCTTCGGCCAGCTCCCCGCGGCTATTATTCGCGGTGACATTTTCCACGCTAAGACTATCAGCAGCGATGCAAGCCGCAGCCACACCAGCCAAGAGATGAGTGCGATAGAGGCCGAGCTCGAAGTCTTTCTCGCCGACAAAATCGCCCGCTTTAAACGACCGCGCCGCTATTACCCTTGGCCAGAAAATGCCGAGCAAACAGGCCTAAAAGTGAATCGGCAACTTATCATCAAGCTGACTGCATAACTAAACTCAGCTATTTTGTCGGGAGCACTGCGCAACATTAAAGTGAGCAAAAGTCATCTCATTAACATTGCATATCTTGCTTGTATTAGCCCTCAGTATACAACCTGTTAAAATCGTCACTTTCAATATCAATAGGAAAAAATCGCTGAACAAACGTATGCTCATCAATGGGCCGGGAGAAACAAAAGCCCTGTCCAACAGTACAACCCAGTTGTTGCAATATGGCCAACTGAGAGTTTGTTTCGATTCCCTCGATGACTAACTCCATATTAAGTGCCTGAGATAACGCAATCACACTTGATATCGCAGCCTGACATCGAGGTTCAACACCTAACTCCCTAACAAAACAGCTATCTAACTTAATTTGCGAGAATGGCAATTCACATAATCTCGCGAGAGAAGAATGAGCCGCGCCAAAATCATCTATTGCTAGCTCGAAGCCCTGCATGCGTAACCTAATCAGGTTTTCCATATTCACCGCTGGAGCAGAAAGCAATCCTGTCTCAGTAATTTCAAGCGTGATGAACCTTGAATGGAGGTTAAATCTCTTGGCGATATCCACAATACGATAAACCAACTTTGTCGAATTGAGCTGGGAGATATCGAGATTATAGGCCATTGAAATATGATGATTTTTTTGATGCAGCTCTTGTTGTAACCGACAGCCTTGCTCAAATAATTGTAAAAACAATTCGTCGAGTAGCTCATAGCCAATCAGTGGCTCAATAAACACGGCTGGGCTAAGCGTGCCAACTTCAGGATGAATCCATCTAGCTAACACTTCGACACCCGCCAGACTAAAGTCTGTGACATCGAATTTAGGCTGATAAAAACCCACAAATTGATGCTGCTCAAGTGCCAACTGAAAATCAGCTAATGAAAAATCTTTCGGTCTAATTTCAATTCGAGAAGAGGACATCACTTTACGTTTTTGAGTACGAGAATAGACAAACTTATCCAACATACTTTGCAAGTTTCCAATAGAAGGACTTTTACTCAAATCGCCAAGATACTCAAAATTAAGCATTTTTATCATCTGCGATACAGCTCGCCTTAATTCCATATCGATACAGCTAAACAAAGCTACTGCGTGGATGCTGTATTTAGCCTTCGCCTTGCGCAAAAACGATAAGCCATCTATTCCTGCCATCATCAAATCACAAATAACAATATCAGCACTATTATGAACATCGAGCCAAGTAAAAGCATCCTGAACGCAGCCAAATGCAAATACCTCAACATCAGCAAACGAAGCTAAGTTATATTCAAGTACTGCACGCTGAAAGGGATGATCTTCTAAGACTAATACCCGAATCTTACTCATCAAATGTCCTTCAAATCTAACCATCTAAAATCTCATAGTATCCTTTCAGAATGAACTACAGCTTCCAGTTGCAGATAAATAGCTATACTTAGATAGGTTGCGCCACAAGTCGTTACAAGTTGCAACATACGTAAAGGGCGCCACCTAAATGTTATGAGTAGTAAAAAAATAGTTCTCATTTCGTCTATCCTACGATAATTTTAAAAAAGAAATGCCCGAACACTGCGTAGGAAATATCCGAATAGCTATCTAGTATTTCCTACAAGAGCTTACAAAGGATAAAATCTGTACATAATGGTTATGGAGTTTTATTGATGAAGAAAAAAATATTAATAGTTGATGATCATCCGGTTGTAATCTTGGCATTGAAAATTATTCTTGAGCAAAATAACTTTAATATTATTGGTGAGACTAATAATGGCGTCGATGCTCTCAGATTAATTAAAGAACTATCACCAGATGCTGTTATTTTAGATATAGGAATTCCACAACTTGATGGACTGGAAGTAATTGATAGATCACGAAGATTAAATAATAATCCACCTATATTAGTATTAACCGCACAACCATCAAAGCACTTTGTTTCTCGCTGTATTCAAGCGGGAGCATCTGGTTTTGTTTCAAAACAAAAAGATTTAACAGAAGTAACAGGTGCATTAAAAGCAATTCTTTCAGGGCACTCCTACTTTCCAATATTGGCAAATAGCAATGTGATCTCAAAGTCTAGTCAGGATGAAGCCGAACTAATTAAAAAACTCTCAACTAGAGAAATGGTTGTATTGCAACAACTCGCAACAGGGTTATCTAATAAAGAAATTGCTGATAGGATGTTGCTTAGTAATAAAACCATCAGCACTTATAAAACTAGACTTTTAGAAAAACTAAACGCTAAAACACTAGTAGACATAATAGAAATTGCGAAGAGACATAATTTATCATGAAAATTGCGACTATAATAAATCCAATTATTATAATAGCCATCACTATATTATCTTTTCACAAATCAACTGCACACACACTCGATAGTGATACTTTTTTACTGAAGGGACATCCGAATCTAGAAGCTGAGAGTACAGCATTAACTAAATCCGAAGAAGAATACCTGAGAAAATTTAAAATCATAAGAATTGCAATAACTGAGCCTAATTTCCATCCCTATGATATCGCTGATAAAGAAAGCCAATACTATCAAGGGATTAGTGCGGATTTTTTACAGCTAATAAAAGATTCTCTCCATACACAGGTTGAAATTATCCGTTTTAAAGTCAGAGAAGACGCAATTAATGCAGTCAAAAATGGAGATGTGGACTTACTAACCACAGCAAATAGTTACGAAGAATATAACGGGTTAAAGCTATCCATACCCTATATCTCAGATCGTCCAGCATTATTTAAAAATACGTCATTAAATGCTGAGGTCAAAACGATCTCAATGGCATATGATTACTTAGCAGATAAAGTTGTTAAAGAATACTTCCCGAATAAAACGATCATCAACTATCCAACAAAACAAGCAGCAGTTGCTGCTGCGGCTTTTGGTAAAACTGATGCTGTTATTATGGATTTATCTTCAGCAAATTACATGATAAATAACACATTTTACAAGAGGCTTCAGCTAGACGATTACTTACATATCGACTCAAAAGGCATTGCATTTGCAGCTAATGATACCAATGATATGCTGCTAGAAATTTTTAATAAAGCGATAAAAACAATATCTAAAGATGAAAGCCGACTAATTCGTAAACGATGGAGTGGAGGTGGATATATTATTCCAGAAAAAAGCGAATTGCCTATATTTAATGAAGAAGAAAAAAACTGGATAAAAAGGAATGGAAAAATAAATGTTGTCTTTAACGAGTATATGGCTCCTCTATCCTATCTTAATAGTTCAGGACGTCCTGCAGGATACGCAATTGAGATCTTGGAGTTATTAAGATTATACTCTGGATTAGATATTGATTATACATCTTCAAAAGACTTTAATGAGCAGCAGGAACTAGTTTTAAAAAGCAAAACGCCATATATCACCATATTAACACCAAATAAAAACAGAGCAATTTTTTTTGACTTTTCATCAGAATTTTCCAGCTCACCTTACATTATTGTCCAAAGGAAAAACAACGTTGAAATTAATGATCCGATAATAGCAATACCCCGTGATCATGCTATTGAAGAATATACTAGACAATATATTAAATTTAAAGAGATAAAGCTAACATCTAACTTTATCGAGGCTCTAGATACAGTAAAGAACAGTGAAGCTGATTACACCATTATACCATTAAATATTGCAGACTATTATAACCATGGCTATTTTGATGACATACTTGAAGTTAAAGAGGTGGTGGAGAAAATTCCGACTGCCGCGGCTAACTTTGCCGTGAAAAAGGAAGAGCACATACTGGTTGACATTATTAACAAAACATTAATTGCGATACCACCAAACGAACTACAAACTTTAGAAAATTACTGGAGAAGTAATTCTCTACCAGCAAAACAGACCTGGAAAGATTATCGTTACACAATTTATACCATTTTAATTTCATCATTAATTTTAATTTTAGTATCGATAGGTTGGACACTATACACTAGACAACACTATAGACAGCGGCTAAAAGCAACAAAAGCTCTTGATGGGCAATTGTTATTTATGCAACAGATCGTTGATGCTATACCACACCCCATCTATGTAAGAAATAAACGACGTGAACTTACTATGTGTAACGAAAGTTACCTTAGAACATTCAATTCTTCACGTGAAGAGTTATTGCACAAAACAACTATAGAAGGAACTATTCGTGCTATTGAGGCACCTCTGGTTGATAAGGAATATATACAAGCTTTAGAGGACGGCATTCCCATATTTAAAGATAGAGAGTTACATATTGACGGAGTAAAATATAATATTTACCACTGGTTCAAATCCTATGGTGACGATGCTGGAAATATTGAAGGTATTATTGGCGGATGGATAGATGTTAGTGACCGAGTCAAATTAATTAAAGAGTTAGAAAATGCAAAAGAAGTTGCAGATACGGCAAGCCAAGCCAAAAGCACTTTCTTAGCGACTATGAGCCATGAAATCAGGACCCCAATGAATGCTATAATTGGCATGTTAGAGTTAGCGCTTAAGAGTCCAAATTTACCAGTTTCGGAACTAAACACGATTAAAGTAGCTTACGACTCTGCAAACGGCTTACTTGAACTTATTGGCGACATTCTTGATATAGCACGCATTGAAGCAGGGCAATTAACATTATCTCCAGTAAGAACCAATTTAAAATCAATTGTTACTTCCGTGGTTAGGGTGTTTGAGGGACTAGCACATCAAAAAGGCTTATCACTAGAGCTTAACTTTGATACTCATATTAAAAATGATGTGCTAGTAGATCCCATGAGGATAAAGCAAATACTATCGAATTTAATCGGCAATGCAATTAAATTTACCGCAGTTGGCAGCGTACAAATATCTGTCAGTTGTGCGAATCTAAGTAACAGCCAATGTTGCTTTATTTTCACGGTTATAGATACAGGCATAGGAATTTCACCGGAAGATCAGCTAAAACTCTTTATGCCATTTTCACAAGGTCATGAATCCCATAATAAATATGGTGGAACCGGATTAGGATTAATGATTTGTCGTTCATTGTGTGAAATGATGGGTGGAACATTAGAATTAAAAAGCCAGCTAAACTCAGGAACAGAGATTAGAATGGAGCTGAGATTAAATTTACTCGAAGAACTACCAAAAATAGTAGAAACACAGATAATAGATTATCATAAGGAAGAACAATCCTATAATATACTCATTGTGGACGATCACCCAGCAAATCGGTTATTACTTGCTCAGCAATTAAAATTTTTAGGTCATAATGTTATTGAATCTGACAATGGAAAATCTGCTATTGATCTTTTTAAAGAAAACGAAATTCAGTACATTATTACTGATTGTAATATGCCTGAAATGGACGGATATGAATTTTGCAAGAATATAAGAAATATTGAAAAACACTATAGTAAAATTGCTCCTATTATAATTGGCTATACTGCTAATGCTCAAAAAGAGGTTAAGGAAGCATGTTTAAAGGCAGGAATGAATAATTGTTTATTTAAACCTATTAGCTTACAAGAATTAAGTGATGCACTATTAATTCACAACCAAGTTTATAATAGTGATATTTCCGAGATCAGTTTTTCACCTGATGTTGTTAATAACCTAACTGGTAACAATAAAGAGCTGATTATAAAACTACTTACTGAACTTACTAAGAGTAATAAATCAGACAAAGAGACTTTAATCCAAGCTAAAAAAGGTATGGACTACCAAAGAATTAAAGATATTGCCCATAAAATTAAAGGCGCTGCAAGAATAATTGATGCGAAAAGACTTGTTGCATGTTGTGAAATCCTTGAGCAATCAAGCCATAACTCACTTGAAAATGATTTCTTATTACTCATTGATACGCTAGAAAAATTAGACAATGAAATTTCAGATTACATAGAGAAAAACAATTCTATTGAATAATTTTACTAAAAAATTTAAGCCAAAAGAGCACTGATAGCCCTTTTGGCTAATTTATTAACTTAGTATGTCTCGAGTTTATAAAACCATCATCATCAATGTAGTCAAACTTAATTTTAACATTTTTAGAATTTAACACTTTGTCTTGACTAACTATGTTAATGGATTTGCTAGAGAATGGCGACAAGGTTTCTGGATAAATTTCAACATCATTAAAACCATCTGAAATCGAAACCTTACTATAAACAATAAAAAATGGTGAATCATTTTTTATTGTTAATTTATTATTATCAATAGAAAAATATTGTTTATCAAATCTTGTATCCTGCTGCATTTTTAATTTAATTGGCCTTAAAAATACTTTTATTTGTGTTCTTATGGTTAAAATCATCAATTGATTATCAGAACTAGATACATCGTTACCTGGCTGAGGCGGTATTTCATAAATGTTGAGCCAATACATTTCCTCCTGATCACGCTTTTCACTATGATTCAAATTGATTAATCGAATGCTCTTATGTTCTCCTGGAGAGAACTTTAACATCGCTGGTACTGCCATTATCGGTGCCCTAGTATTTTCTGGCGTAGCATTGATATCACCATCATCAACCCATAATTGAGTGATCACAGGAAAGTCGTTCGTATTTGCCAATGTTAACTGTTGTGCCTGCTCATTGTCATACATAACGACTCTGGTTTTATTGATAACTACGCCAGCGATACAGTTTGTGCTGACCAAGATGAAGCCAATAATAGCTATTTTACTGAACACGAATAAGTACTTGAGCCTGTGCATAATATTTACCTGCTGTAACAGTCTCACCTGGTATTTTGGTTAATTTGGCCGTATAGGTTTCGTGCAAAATAGTGACCTTATTAACCGGATCATAGTCAATATTTGTACCAATAAATTTGCGCCAACCATCCTTACTGGAGTCATATATTCCCGTTCCAAGATCTGGGTAGGTCTTAATCACAAATGGTTGCGTAAGACCGTCTTCACGTTCCAATATCACCCCAACCCCTTGTGCATAACCAGGACTCCCATAATTCTGGCTCAACAGATGACTCACCGCGGCTTGATCCGTTAGTCCCATAGCTTTAGCCCTATTAAAACTATTTGCATCAATCTTAAAGCCAACAGCAAAATTTCCAGCTTGGGTGCCCGAAACAAAATCTCCCTGACACCTGTAGCTCAATGACATATTGACGTTTACAGAGTGACCTTGTGCTAGTTCATTAATTGTTGCTGCTGGAAAAAGGACATAGGGAGCAACACTACTTACTGAGCAAGTTCCAGGAGTACGTCTTACTAGCATTTGTTGATAAAAACTAATATTGCCTGGCCATTGCGCGTACCAACCAGGATAATGCGATATATGGTCGATTCCCTCCGTGGGATGAGTTATTCCAGGGCCACCAAACGCGATATAACCCGCAGGTTGATTATAGGTATAAGCACTCTCGTATGGCCTATTAATAGCGCTGCTGCCACTAACACCTCTAACATCCCGGATCCTAAATAACTCTACCGTAATATCAGTGAAGTTTTTCGCTTTCACTAAAATACGCCCTTGTGCATCTCGGTCTAATCCTGTCATTGCGCGCTTTTGCCATATACGCGAAAAATATTCACCACTCTGATTATTTTTAAGCCTCGCAACAACATTTTTTATGTATGTTGAATATCCCTTATCCACACCATCAGCAACACCATCTTCATACATACCACTATATGCATTGTCCGCATTTACCGAATAGTATTCAAAGATTTCATTCTCATCCGCTGCATCGCAACGAAACAGTACCTGTTCAGGATCATAACCTCCTCTTTGCCCGTAAGTAATAAACGGTACTATTGATGACGCTAACATGGTTCCATTAGGTTGGAATGCGGTATCCGAAATATGCACTATGGGTAAATTGAGGTCACCACGATTAGGGTCATGTGCACCATCCCAAATTGCGGTTTTACCGTACAGTGGATCTACATAGGCTCCATTGGTTGGACTCGTGGTAGTGGTAGTGGTAGAGATACGTTGACAGTTCGCATGCGCACCACTTGTGATTAATAGTCCCGAAGCCAACAAAAAAGTGACAGCAAACTTATAACGATTTTCGTTAGTTACACTCTTAAACATATCCTATTCACTCCTAGATGCTTGACTGACAATTAACAGGCATACGCACCAGTTCGGACAATAACTCAACTTCTGATAAGGCATAATCAAAACTGCAAGTTTGTTCACTCAACTCACCCCAGGTCACTTTTAGATGTCCGTTAGCAGTAGGAGTCCGGATATAAGCCATTCCTGCTTGGCCAACCATACCTAATATTTGGCCATTTTCATCGACCACTTCCGCACCTATAGGAATAACACCACCACTGGTCTTTTGAGTCATAAATAACACGGCATAGCCTTCGCGAGTCTCAAACTTCAACTTCACAATTGCCCCAGCATAAGGCGCAATCTGCTGCTGGGTCTCGAGTAATTCGGATGTACCAAGCATGTTTCCGGAGTCCAACGTCACGCGGTTCATTCTATAGGGGGTCAATGTTGGTATAACAGCATAACCAGCTGAATTAACTTCAGTTCCCCAGCTGTTAATCACTTTTGCCCCATTTGCGCCCTTGGCTTCAACAATTGCGAAGGTGTCACTTAAATTTTGGCTTAATGTCAAACCGCCAGCATGAGCAACAACAGCACCACTTATTCCTGCACTCATTTGTTGGTAAGAATCTGCTATTGAGTAACTGCCTGAAAGCGTAGCTTGGCTAAATCGCTTCTGTGTATTCACTCCAAGGCTCTTACTTGTACCATCATCACTCTGTAATGAAGCATTAACGCCATACGTCCAAGATTGGTCTTCCAACACAGTTCCAGATACGCCCATGTTGTAGCTATTCATTCCGCGCGATGAATGGCTGGCTCCCATATTTATCATGTTTGATTGCCTAGTCCCCAAGGGGATAGAAATCGTCAAACTCAGCAGATCTTCCTTGGTTCGCGGAGCGTTAAAATCTGTTAACGAGTCAAGATAATCATCGTTATAAGCATACTGCACTGGTACTTGACTCGAATATTGACGAGAGAATGTCAGCCCTAAACTCCATTGACCTAGATTGACCGAGTATCCGAGTTGTAGCTGGTCATCATCATCTCGGCCATCCCTATATTGTCGTTTAGAGCCGCTGATATACAGAAAGCCATAGTCATCAAGACTTTGGTTAATACTCAAACTCATCTCGCTTCGTTGCTTATAGGTCTCAGACGTGAAAATATCTGATCTTTCAAGCGCTTTTCGTACGCCTAAAACATCATTCAATTCGCGGAACGATTCAGTTGAATAATGATATCCAGCAAGCGCTACAGAAGTCCCCGTCTCAAAAGAACGACTATAGTTAACACCTAAACGCCAACCATTCTCCCAATCATCAAGGCCCGCTTCCTTCGAGAGCCGCGAAGAAGAGTGAACAGCTGTAATACCAACGGCTCCCCACTCAGTCCCTAATACCGTTCCAAGGCTGAGTGCATAATAATCTTCACCAATCCGTCCACCCGAATTTAGGGTCAGCATATTGTTAATGCCGTACTCATAATTCAAATCGATAAAGTAATTACCAGACCCTAAATAATTCACTTCACCAGCAGATAAACCATATTGTGAGTGACCTTCCCGAATTGAACCGGGAACCGCACTAAACGGAACAGTAAAGTCAGAAATTTTCCCATCTGCCTCTGTGACTTCTACAATTAAATCACCTTCATAACTCGTCGGATATAAGTCATTGATCACAAATGGCCCTGCGGCGACAGTCGTTTGGTATATTGCAATACCATTCTGTTTAATAACAACTTTTGCAGTAGAATTAGCTAACCCTCGTACAACAGGCGCATAACCTCTCTGCGAGTCGGGTAGCATTCGATTATCCGTCTGCAACTGAAACCCAGTAAAAGGTAAACTCCCTAAGACATTACCTCGGGTATATGAATCACCAAGTAGTAATTCACTTTCTATATTAGGTAGCGCGCGCATAGCATAAGTTCTTATTGAATTAAAATTATCTTTAGAACTGCTATCATAATCATTGTAATTATAGCTAGATTGATTTCTCAGACGCCATAAACCAATATTTACTCCAGAATTAAACCCAGTATAAAATGCACGCATATCACCGCCATTACCCGAGCTATTTGTCTGATAAAGGTTGGTGTTATAGCTAATATATCCTGCAGTTTCTCCCATGTTCCATAATTCAGGATGCACATATCCTCTAGGGGATTTTTGCATATAAGCTTGGGGAATTGTTATGTCTAACTTCAATCTTTCAACGTCGAATTTTGCTGTTGCACCATTCACAGTCAGCTCAGGTGTTTGACATTGTTTATCTAGTAATTCTTGATTGATATAGGTAGAAATGACTGGTGATATTTTCCAAAAATTGGCATCAAGACATGGATAGATTTCATTTTCACCTTCCTTCACAAAATCAACAATTTGCCGACTTACGCGTGTGCCATTAATATAAATATCAACCTGATATTTCCCTGGTGTAGCCTGTCCTACCGTATTAAAACGGGCGAGGTAGCTCTCTCCGTAGCCACCACCCAAAAGCAAGCTATCATCGAAAGTAAACTCCTGAAAATCATCCTCTTTAAGCTCGTCGGCAATCAATAAAGGCGCAACACCAAAATTGCAATAAAACAAGCCCAATAAGGATAACTTTGTGGCCAATGTAATACACTTTCTCATAATAGACATTTCACTTAATTTTATTATTTTATTTCATATTCATACTTTATAAACCCACCAAAATCATTGACGATAGTGAATTTAACTTTCATTGGATGAATAGAAACAAACTGTTGATTATACACCTTAATAAGCTTATTCCCTTTTGGCTCAACCATATCAACAGGAACTTTAAGCTCTTGATTACCAGAGATAAGTTTCACGTCAACAAATGAAGCGTAAAAAGGTGATTTATTAATAACATCAACCTCAATACCACCATTTATTTTATTTACGTTAAAGCTAATTTCTCTTCCAACATTTTCAGGATTAGATTTAATCTCGACTGGCCTATAAAAAATCTTAACTCTGTTTTTCAGCATAACTAACATCTGGTTTTCACCGGCATTATCTTTAGATAATGGGGGAATTTGTAGAAAGTTAAGATAAAACAAGCTCTCTCTATCTTTAGGCAGTTCTCCACCACTATATATTAAGCGGAACAACTGTCCTCGATTAGGCTCTATTCTGAAGATCGCTGGCAAAGCTAAAAATGGACCATCTGCATTTTCAGGAGTAGACTCAGAATTATTAATATCTGTCCAAACCTGAACTACGTTTGGAAAACTATCATTATTTTTTAACTGAACACTACGCTCTTTAGCATCACTGGGATAAATTACTCGAGTATTGGTCATCACAACACTTGCACTCGATGGGAAAACGATAATTAGTAATGAAATTAGAACTGATAAGCGCACAGATAAAGGAAGAATTGACATATTATTTCCACAAAGCCGGAGTGCTCACTCAGAGAGCTGAGTGAGCAAGATCAGAATTTAGCTTTAATTACAGGTAAGAAATCGCGTATTGAACAGAGCTAACTACAGTACCTGCAGTTGCCGCACCTTCAGCATAATATTGGACAGCAAAGTCATGTGATGCAGTGCTATCACCAGCGGCTACGTTTAAACCATCAACAGTTGCAACACCAGTCAAATCAACAGCATTACCACCAACAGCATCTAAAATTTGTAGTGATACGTTTGTTGCAGTCCCAGTGTTACCTAAGTTACCAGCTACAGTTACGCTGTTACCAACAAAAACAGTTTTAATTGGAAGAGCTTGAGTAGCATTGATAGTACAACCACTTACTGACAGAGTGAATGGAGTTTCACCAGCAACAGAGCCAGCGACAGCTAAATCAGCAGTTGAAACTGTTGGTAATAATACCGTTGGATTAGCGGTTGCACCATTGATAGCAACTTCACAAGTTTGATCAGAAACTTCACCTAAGAAAGTAATAGTATTATTTGCGTGAGCATTAGCGCCAAATAAAGCAGTTAAAACTAGTGCAGAAAGAGTTAATTTTTTCATCAGAAATTCGATCCCATAAAATTGTTAATGATACAATGGGTTTACTTATTAAACCTGCGTATACAATAGCAATAATATCCAGCAGTCCCCATAGGACTAACCTTGCACTGCTGTAGGAAATGTCTGATCAACTAATATCAATTATATAGGCAGCCTTAAATATTATGACTGCCTATAATTAAACGAAGTTTCTATTAGTTATAATTAAATGAAATCATCACTTCATTTCTATCCAACTGATTAAAGACCAGTGAGTTTATTTGGTTAAAATTAGTAGGAATATTTTTGGCAATGCCATCAAGAGAAGATACTTCGGAAAAATTAAAGGATATTAGTTGAGTGTCGAATTGATGTGTAGATTGATTATAACAACTGATGGAAGATAAATCAGAGTAGCAACTAGGTTCTGCCACCTCACCTCGAAATGTAAGAGTACTAAACTCTGTTGCAGCTACCACTGAATTCAAACCCACAATGAGTAGTGCAGCACTACAGAGCTTGCCCCAAAATGTTAATTTTCTCATAAAGCACCTCTTCCGGCGTTAAGGACACATGATAAGTATCGGCCAGAATAGAGATGTCTGAAGCTAATTTTTCAAAATTAACAACAAATTATTTACTATGAATAACTGATTAAATTTTGAGATGACACACTAAAATTTAATATAAATATGAAATTTTAAACTTTAATTTAGTATACTTCCTCCATAAAGCTCTGAATTATTTAATTCTATCGTGTGTTTTTTCCACTGAATATAATAGATATTTGATATATTACTCGGCAATAGCCAACGAACTCTATCATCCTCTAAGAAGTATGGAATTTCATTAAAATCAAGAAATTCAACCAACTTTTGCAATGAAAATTGGCAAACAACAACAATCGATCCTAAAAAGTCGCTTAGGGTAATATCTCTCATATCACAGGGCATACCCTTGCTTAATAGCCAAAATAGGCTCTGCTGATACGCCTCAATCGAGGCCCCATTTCTGAAAGCAACTCCCCAACCAGGCTCTGAAGATAGGGCTAATTTGGAAACCATAGTGACCATAATTATCTGACCTACATATTGATGAAAAAACCGCAAAATGGGTATTAAACTTTGCCATGTTAGATTTGAATTCCCTGTTGATTTTATCCATAACGACTCAATCTAACTCCCTAAAGCATCCTTACCAAATGACAAAGCCAAACCCATAATGCGGAGAGCAACACTATCGATATCAAGCTTCGATAATCACTTTTGAATGAGGCTCAAAAGTAAACATATTTTAAGAAGGATTCACTAGAGAATGCTGTAGGACAATTCCGTTAATAACGACGAAAAACCTTAGAAATAGTTAAATATGCTATAAACAAACTAATTTTCACCATCATTAGTGAAATCTAGACAACAAAAAACCTGCCGAAGCAGGTTTTTGATATCTTGTCTTGAAAGAAAACGTAGCCTAATTAGGCTTCCATACAAGCCTTAAGCTTGTTCATGGCGTTTTTCTCTAACTGGCGAATGCGCTCAGCCGAGACTTGATAGGTTTCTGCTAATTCCTGCAGTGTGGTTTTATCATCATCTAACCAACGGGCACGCAGAATGTGCTGACTACGCTCGTCTAAGGTTTTGATGGCCGATAATAAACGACCTTGAGCATTGGATTCCCAGTTATCGTTTTCGATATTTTCGGCTAAATCCGATGAATGGTCCTCAAGATAATGCACAGGGGCAAAATCCTGCTCATCATCGTTATCACTGCTCAGGTCAAACGCAGGATCCTGCGCTGCCATACGTGATTCCATCTCAGTCACATCGGCCTTAGATACACCTAAGTTTTCTGCCACCATTGCGACTTCATCATCGCTAAACCAACCGAGGCGAGTTTTCGCTTTACGGATATTAAAGAACAACTTACGTTGTGCTTTGGTGGTTGCAACTTTTACAATGCGCCAGTTTTTTAGCACATATTCATGAATTTCGGCTTTAATCCAGTGCACAGCAAAAGACACTAGACGGACGCCCACATCGGGATCGAAGCGCTTAACCGCTTTCATCAGACCGATGTTGCCTTCTTGGATCAAATCCGCCTGTGGCAGACCGTAACCTGAATAGCCCTTGGCAACATGCACCACAAAGCGTAAGTGCGACATAATCAGTTGCTTAGCCGCTTGCAGATCACCCGTTTCCTGCAAACGCTTGGCTAACTCATACTCAGTCTCAGCGTCTAACATTGTCATGCTAGTCACTGAATGGATATAAGCTTCTAAACTACTGCTGCCCTGAGGGACTGTTAGTGCCATTGATTGCGTTTGAAAGGTCATTCGCGCTCCTACTTTCTTGCTACTTATCAAATATAAGTCGATTTCATCCTGTGGCTTAACTCAAAACACCTTAAGGATGAGCTGACGAACTATCGGCTAATTGACAGAGTATGTCAACCTTCGCTCGTCTGGGATGTTACTTTTAACCCCGTTGAATAGACATTGCAAGTGAACAAAAGTTCATCGCTTGCCTTATCTAGCCGCATTTTTAAACGATAAGCGATTGATCATTAAGAGGGTTCAATCGCTCTTAAATGTTGTCGTACCGAAAGGTAAGAGCCCAGCCAACCTAAGAAGGAGGCTAAGCCCACTAATTGTAGCAGTTCGGTAAAGGTCAAAGACTTCATCTCTAGCTGACTACCATACAAACCGAGCAATTCGGCTAGGGCAGAATCCAAATACCAAACCAATATGTTAATGATAAGCCAAGCCAATATGCCGCCAATCACTCCGTACCAAATGCCGGTATAAAGGAAGGGGCGCTGAATAAAGGACTCTGTAGCGCCGACAAGTTTCATCACTTCAATTTCGGTGCGACGGTTCATAATCGCCAAGCGAATGGTGTTACCTATTACCAACACCACGGCGAGCACCAGTAAGGCCGCAATCGCCATCACGGTACGTTCGAGCAAGCGCACCACTGCTTGCAGACGCTCTAGCCATTCGATATCTAAGCGGCCAAAACTGATTTCAGGCTCGCGCTCCAGCTTAGATAACAACTCACGGGCACCCACGGGGGTGGAATAACGCTGGGTCGGCGTTACGGTAATGACCGCTGGCAGCGGGTTTTTATCGAGATAGGCTAACGCCTCACCAAACCCCGACAGGCGCTGAAACTCTTCGAGTGCTTGATTGCGGTCGATATACTGCACCTTTTCCACTTCGGCATAGGCTCGGATGCGGGTCAGCAAGCTTTGGATCGTCTGCTCGCTGCGATTTTCATCGATAAACAGTGAAATCTCCGCCGCGCTGTTCCAAGAGCTAGTAATGGTCTCGGCATTTTTAACTAATACTTGCAGCGCCGCAGGTAAGCTTAAACTCACCCCGAGAACCGCCATGGTCATCAGCGAAGAAACCGGGCTGCGCCACAGCTCCCCCATACTCGCCATGGCTTGCTGCACATGACGAATAAAAAACATCACGATACGCCCCGAGATGGGCAACTTGCTGCGCGTTAGTTTGGCGTTATCACTCATAGCCCATCACCTCGAGCGGTCGCGTGTCCATGGTGTAATTCCTGTGCACCGAGCATACGCCCCTGTTTCAGGGTAAAAGTGCGATACTTCATCCGCGCGATCAGTCCTAAATCGTGGGTAGCGATAAGCACACTAGTACCCGCATCGTTAAAGGTTTCGAATAAGCGCAAGATATCCATCGACAACTTAGGATCCAAGTTGCCCGTTGGCTCGTCGGCCAGCAATAGTGGCGGCTTATTCACAATGGCGCGGGCGATACCGACACGCTGTTGCTCACCACCGGATAACATGATGGGGTTATGACGCTCTTTGCCATATAAGCCCACCATGTCCAGCGCACCAGCGACACGCTTGCGGATCTCACCGTGGGAGAAACCTTCAATCACTAATGGCAAGGCAACGTTGTCGAATACGCTTCTGTCCATCAATAGATGATGGTTTTGGAAAATCATCCCAATATTGCGACGCAAATAGGGCACGTGTTTTGGGCTGATTTTGGCAATATCGTGACCATTAATCGCTACCCGGCCAGTGGTTGCGCGCTCGATCACTGTGATTAATTTCAACAGGGTACTCTTACCCGCGCCCGAATGGCCGGTTAAGAATGCCATTTCACCTTTTTGTAGGTGAAAATTCACTTCCTCCAGCGCCATTTGGCCACCAGGATAAATCTTACTGACCTGCTGAAAATCAATCATAAATTAGCTATCCGCTTTCTCTTGAGTGAACAAGGCATCAATAAATTCTTTAGAATTAAAGGTACGCAAATCATCAATTTGCTCACCTACGCCAATATAGCGCAGCGGGATTTTAAATTTGTCGGCAATCGCAAACACCACACCGCCCTTGGCGGTACCGTCGAGCTTGCTGATGGTCATGCCGGTAACGCCAACGGCTTCTTGGAATAGCTGCGCCTGGCTAATCGCATTTTGGCCAGTGCTCGCATCTAAGGTCAGCATCACTTCGTGCGGCGCTTCTGGGTCGAGTTTCTTCATCACTCGCACTACTTTCTTTAACTCTTCCATCAGATGCGACTTGTTTTGTAAGCGACCCGCTGTATCAGCAATTAATACATCAATTTTTCGGGCTTTAGCCGCTTGCAGCGCATCAAAAAGTACCGAGGCACTGTCGGCGCCGGTATGTTGGGCTATCACAGGGATATTATTGCGTTGGCCCCAAACTTGTAATTGCTCCACAGCTGCTGCGCGGAAGGTATCGCCCGCCGCTAACATCACAGACTTACCTTGGCGCTGGTATTGCTTTGCCAGTTTGCCAATCGTGGTGGTTTTACCCACACCGTTAACACCGACCATAAGAATCACATAGGGGCCGTTAGCATTTTCAGGCACTAATGGGATTGCCACAGGATCGAGTGTCTTTTGCATTTCATCGCGCAGCAGATCGTAGAGTGCTTCGGCATCCTTTAATTGCTTGCGCGACGCGTGTTCGGTCAGGCTCTGAATAAGGCGTGAAGTAGTTTCGACACCCACGTCGGCGATTAAAAGCTGTTCTTCCAACTCTTCAAACAGTTCATCGTCGATTTTTTTACCACGGAATAACCCGATGAAACCGCTACCAATATTTTCGCTAGTACGCATTAAGCCGCGTTTTAGACGCGCGAAGAAGCTTTCTTTGGCGGGTTTTGCCTGAGGTTCGGGTTGTTGCTCAAGGGGTTGTTCAGCTTGGACCTGTGCAGCGGCAAGTCGCTCTGCTTCTGCTTGGGCTTCAGCGGCCTGTTCTTCGGCAACACGCTGTGCCTCTGCTTGGGCTTTTGCGGCTTGTTCTGCGGCGACTCTTTCCGCTTGGGCATTTTCAGCGGCTAACTGCTCTGCCTGCGCTTGCTCCGCTGCTAAGCGCGCGGCTTCAGCCGCCTGTTGTTCGGCTAAATGTGAAGCTTGTTCTTCGGCAACACGCTGTGCCTCTGCTTGGGCTTTTGCGGCTTGTTCTGCAGCAACTCTTTCCGCTTGGGCATTTTCAGCGGCTAACTGCTCAGCCTGAGCTTGCTCCGCCGCTAAATGCGCGGCTTCGGCGGCCTGTTGTTCGGCTATACGTGCAGCTTGCTCTTCGGCAACACGCTGGGCTTCTGCTTCTGCTTGAGCTTTTGCAGCTTGTTCTGCTGCAACTCTTTCCGCTTCTGCTTTTTCGGCCGCTAATTTGTCGGCTAGAGCCTGTTCGGCGGCTGCCTGTTCCGCCGCGAGACGGGCTTCTTCAGCTTGCTGCTTTGCTAATGCTTCGGCTTGCTCGGTTTGCGATGGAGTAGAGACTGGGGTTTGCTCGACAACCTCATCTTGTGATTTATCTTTACGAAACCAGGAGAAAAAACCTTTCTTTGCCATGTGTAATTCCAGCGCTCTACTTCAGTGTTGAATTTAAAATAAGACCCTGCCGTTATACCAGATTACCGCGGCAATTACGCCCAAAAAGTCGGCAATTAGTTCTGCTCTATCAGCCTTCTCACCTTTTACTAGGAGTTTGATATAAAATAGTGGCCTTTATTAAGGTGGCATAGTCTACCACTTTCTTTCTTCAGGCAAAATCACGGGGGCACTTTGGCTAATAATCGTGCAAACAACAAGCAAGTGACCAAGAGTCAAACGGCCAACAAGAAAGCCGGTAGTGGCCAAGTGCGGATCATTGCCGGGCAATGGCGTTCGCGCAAACTGCCCATCCATGATTTAGACGGCCTGCGGCCGACCACAGATAGAGTCCGCGAAACCCTATTTAACTGGCTTGCCAATGATATAGCCCACGCAAGGGTGCTCGACTGCTTTGGTGGCAGCGGTGCCTTGGCGCTTGAGTCTCTCTCACGTTATGCCAGTTACGCCAAGATTATCGAGTTGCAACGTCCTGCCGCCATGCAACTTAAAGCGAATCTCAATACCCTCAAGTGCGACAATGCCGAGGTACTCAACGCCGACACTCTAGTCGTGCTGCAAAATGGCTGCGACCAAGGGTTTGACGTGGTGTTTATCGATCCGCCTTTCCGCAAAGGCTTGGCAGAAAAAACCATTCAACTGTTGGACAGCCAAGGTTGGCTTAATGATGGTGCGCTCATTTATGTGGAGGTTGAGTCGGAATTAACTCAAATGGCAGTCCCTGCGACTTGGCAACCGCTCAAAGACAAAACCGCAGGGCAAGTTAGCTATCGCTTATATCAATACCAAGCCGAAGATACTCCGGCGGACACCGAGGAATAGCATGTCGTTTCTGATCAATATGGGCAAAGCCATTACCTTAATCGCGTGGCTGATGATGGCTTATAACCTTGTTATGCCTTTTGCTGGCAATATCGGCATTATTCTCAATATCTTGCTCGGCATTACTTGCTTGATGCATTGCTTCCAGGTTGCCATCTTCCATATGCTGTTTAAAAATCTGCTGACGCTGCGCAAACAAGATTATCTACAAGTGTTTATCTTCGGCGTATTTAGTTTATTGAGCTATCGTCGACAGGTGTTAGCGCAGGCGTAAGCGCACTAAACCTTTGTCGAAAGGCACTCGGGGTTAGGCCGGTAATACGAGTAAACGCTTTGCGACAGGCACTCACATCCTCATAGCCAACTTGGTGCGCTATGGTCTCGAAACTCAGAGAACTATTTTCGAGTAAGTCACAGGCCTTTTGGATCCTGAGTTTTTGTAGGTATTCATTAGGCTTATGCCCCGTCGCTTTCACAAAACGTCGCAAAAAAGTTCGCTCGCCCATACAGCACTGCTGCGCCAAAACCGCAACACTCATCGGCTCACCATAGTCGGTTTGTAGGCGATTTTGCAGATTCAAGATCACAGCATCCCCATGATCTCGTTTAGGTAAAAACTGTTGGTAATAACGCTGTTCACGCCCACCGGTGTCGATAACAAGGTACTTACCCAGTTGGCGCATGACTTTCACATGGCAAAACTGCGCGACTAACTCTAGCCCCAAGTCGAGCCACGACATCATGCCAGCAGCCGTGATGATATCGCCCTCGTTAACCATGATTTTTTCGATCTCGAGTTTCACCTGTGGATATTGGGTCTCAAACGTTTCCACTAATCCCCAATGGGTTGTCGCCTTGCGGCCATTGAGTAAACCCGCTGCGGCCAGCACAAATGCTCCCGCACAGGCAGAACAGAGGATAGCTCCTCGGGCATGTTGCTGCTGTAACCATAATCGCAATGAAGGCGCTGCATTGAAGTAAAGCTCAGTCTCGATGCTCGGCGGGATAATCACTAATTGATAGCACTCTTCGAGATTCATCTCCTCTAGGGATAATCGAGTCACTGCAAAACTGCTTGAGCTTAGGGATTTATTTTCGTCAGCTAACATCAGCTTATTAGCCACCAGCAACATCTCTTCTAAGCCAAACACTGCTGAAGTTAAACAACCGGGTATGGCTAATATCGCCACTTTTAATGGGGATTGCTCGGCAAAATTTGTCAATTTAAGCACCATAGATGTCATTTCTGCCACTCTTAATGGCAATGAATCTACCGCAAACTCTCCTTCGAAGACATCTTTTGCAAGAGAAAACGAACAGGAGAAAAATATGTCGAGCTTAAACCAGATCCCAGCGAACAGCGCCTTAGTGATTATTGATGTGCAAAATGACTACTTTCCCCATGGGGCTTACCCACAATGGCAAGTCGATGAGGCATTAGCGCGCACCTTGCACTCAGTGCAATGTGCCCAGCAACAGGCGATACCGATTATTCTCGTGCAGCATATCGCCGATACTGCTCAGGGTGACGCCCCCTTTTTTAACCCACGCACTCAAGGGGTTGAAATCCATCCAGCGCTTTTAGCTGAGCTACCCAATGCCCCAATTGTGGTAAAACAATTTGCCGACAGTTTCGACGGCACAGAGCTAGCCAACTTACTCCAAGATATGCAAATCAAGCATTTACTCTTATGCGGTATCATGACTCAAAACTGCGTGACCCATACAGCGCTATCACCCGCGGCACAAGCCTATTCAGTGCAAGTGATTGCCGATGCCTGCACAGCTCCCACGCAAATGGTGCATCAAATTTCGCTAAGCGCCTTGTCCCGCAGAGTGGCATTAATCAATAGCCAAGACTTATAAGACGAGAAAGCAAAAAGCCCTCGAAAGAGGGCTTTTTATTTTAATATCAAGCTATTGAAGCGCTAAACCTTATCCTTTTGGATAGGGGTGAGCAACACCTTTGTGGCAGTCCACGCAGGTCTTTCTTGCTTCAGGATCTTTCTTGAAGTTGTTGGTGTGCATTCTCACAGCCATTGGCTTCATTGTTTCAGGTTGATTTTCATAAATACGAGTATGGCAATGTTGACAGTTAGCAGAGTCATTACCACGGAAGTAAGCTAAAGCTTTATCAGCTTGCTCTTTGCGGTTTTCGTCTAACCAAGCTTGAGTGTTAAAACCATCGATAGTTAAGAAACCATATAAGTCTTTAGATACGATGATTTTCTTGATCAAGTAATCCACTGGAGCATGTGGTAAGTGGCAGTCTTGACATTGTACGGTCACACCAGCACGGCCACCGCCATGGGCAGAAGCTAACACTTCATTTTTCAATGAGTGGTTGCTATGGCAGCTCATACAGAATGCGTCTTCACTCGTCGCATGTAAGGTTTGTTGGGTTGCAAAGTAGCCCACAACACCAATAACGATACCAACAACCAGTAGCGCTAGGATGGAATATTTCGCGCTGGGTTTAAATAGTGCACGCCAGTTCATCACTCTATCTCCGAAAATATGGTCAAAATTAGTTTTTATAAGACTATTTTATATTTTTTCATTTATTAGAAATTTGATTTCAAGCCTAAAATGCCGATTAATGTAAACTTAAAAGCGCAAAATGAGACTTAGCTCTAACTCTGAATAATACGACTCGCTAAAACCAGCTTAGCAGAGCATTAGGGTACTTCAACTCTCACTAATACATTCATCATTATGCTAAGCGACAAATGATTAAGTACTACCTTAAGAAGCTAAGGCAATGAAATCATTTTTAGAATACAAAAATGTGATCAAGACGACATTTAACCTTTGCTATAAAAGCCTGACGCCTAAAACTAAACTCAAAATGAAACTTTTTATGCAATTTGTTGGTCTTTAAGGATAGGTACATTGGCAACGGTTTTTTTATGGCTAAGTTTTGGATCACCATAGCACTGTTATTTTCACTTATCGCTCAGTCGGCGATGGTGAATGCTATGCCAACTTCAGCGATGAATGACTTTCACGATATATCCAGCATGCAAATGGTTGATGGCAAAATAAATTGCACTATGCCCGATTGCCCCCCAGACGAATGCATGTTGCATTGCCAAGACTCTCTTACCAACCATTGCAAAACTCATTGCGTTGCACAGCTTTATCTCTCAACATCACAACCACAACTCGCGTTAATGAGTCATGTTAGTAATCGTATTACGAACAAAAGCTGGGCGATTCAAACCGCCGACCTTGGGCTGACCACACCACCACCCAACTCCGATTTGCTGTAACCGATCTTAATCATTAAATCGATTCAATCGCTCGCGAAGCTGCCACCACGATTTGGCGCTCACGCGAACACGCAAATTTTGGAGTTTATTATGAAAACGACCTTATTTAGTAAAATTTTCGTTGGCGTTACATTCGTCATCAGTACTATTGCTATCAGCATGACGGCGAGTGCTGCGACCTTGAAAGGCACTGATACACTCAATGTGGTCAGCATTAATGGCCAAGCTACTAAATCCTTTAAACCAGTACAACTACCTGAAGGTAAAGTGCTAATTGAAGTAAAATATCAAGATCTATTCAGTTATCGCGCCGATGACAGTGGCACTTGGGTGAAGTCTGAGCCTCTATTCTTTACCCTAGATGTTGCACCGCAGTCGAATTACCAGATCAGCACTCCAATATTAACTAGCGAGGCTGATGCCAAACGTTTTATCAATAACCCTCGTATACAGCTCAGTGTAGATGGTGCCACACCACTGCCACTCGTCTTGCAAAATCACAGTCAGTTAATGGCAGAGATCTTGCGAAATCAAGTCGCTAGATAATCCAACCTTAGGAGCGATGAGCTGAGGCATTAACTAAAATGTGAGTTAACGCATTGCAGCATAATGCCTCTGTGCTAGAATCCAAGCGTTCATTATCTGGAATTATTATGCATCAAACACTTAGTCGTTATTTATTAGTCATATTCACTTTACTCGCATTGGTCGGGCAAGGTGTTGTGTCTAATGGACACGCTATGGTGATGCGCTCAATGGAAATGGGCGCTATGGTTCATAGCCTTTCCAACCAAGGAATGGATCACGCGGCAATGATGCAAATGAACACCGAGCACCACGCTGACGCCAGTGCAATGGCCAATACAAATTGCTGTAACGATCAAATGCTTCCCGGCGCAAAACAGCATTGTTGTAATGGCACCACGTCCTGTCTTAACGATTGTGGACATTGCTTGACGATCTCAGTTGCTGGCACGCTTTTCAGTCCACAACTTTGGCCAAGTGTGAGTCTGAGTGATACCCCAATGGCCACTCCTATGCCTCATTTCCACTCTATCTCTTTATCGTCGGCCTTCAAGCCACCGATAGCCTAGTCCTAGCCTCATTGTGCCCTTTTTTCAGGGCGAACCAAGCTAACTATTTATTTTGCCGTTTATTGTGGTGCCCTCTTCTCAAGCACCCAGAGTAAAGCTAAAACGTTGACTGTGCGCGATGCTACCCATGGCATCAATTTTGAGTATGCACTCAAGAAATAAGCTCAATCACGTTTTATGCACTCATATTCGGCCCTAAAACCCGATGGAGTGAATAATATGAAAACCTTAACTAATCTTGCCTTAGTTGCATTTTTAATGACCAGCACCAGTGTGTTTGCTACAGCAACACCCCATGAGCATCACCACAACAATGCCGCGCCACAGGAACAAGCTGTAGCCTATGTTTGCCCAATGCATCCCGAAGTTACAGGTAACAAAGACGATACTTGCCCTAAATGTGGCATGAATTTAGAGCCTAAAGCGACGACAGAAAAAATGGCTGACGGTGCAATGCACAAAGATCACGCGCACCACTAAGCTAGGCTGGAGATGAGGCATATGAACCAATTTTACAAAGTAAAAAAACCGTGCACTAAGGCTGTATTGATACTCAGTAGCCTTCTGCTGGGCACTCCTTGGTTAACCCAGGCTCAGCTTGTTGATCCTGCGGCTCAATCAGAGGCGGGGCATCAGCATAACAGCAATAGCGCCAATCAAGTCAAAACATATACTTGCCCTATGCACCCTGAAGTAGAAAGCCATGAACCCGGCCGCTGCCCTAAGTGCAATATGTTCCTCGTTGAGAAGGAAGAAACAAGCAATACTGCACAACATGACGAACATCAAGCACATACACAAAACGCCAACGCGGCTCAAGTGTTTGATACTCCAACGCCTAAAGCCAATAACTTAGTCAAAAATCAAAATTCTGGCGCAACGATTAAGTATGTGTGCCCAATGCATGCCCACATCATTAGTGATTTTCCAGGTACTTGCCCTATTTGTGGGATGAATTTAGAGAAGGTCGAAACAGGCGGTAATACGCAGGAAATTAACATTAATGTCTCTGGCGGTATGCAACAAGCACTTGCCCTTAAAGTCGCCAACGTTGAGCGCGATACCCTATGGAAGTTTGTCGAAACCGTGGGTCAAATAGACTATGACGAGAGCCAGATCAGCCATATTCATGCCCGCGTTACTGGCTGGGTTGAAAAGCTAATGGTTAAATCCATGGGGGATACCGTCAAAAAGGGGCAGCTACTTTATGAGATCTACTCACCCGATTTAGTCAATGCTCAGGATGATTATCTGCTCGCCTTAGATACAGCGAAAACCTCCGGTAGCCAAAGATACCAAGATCTGGTTCGCAGGGCAGGCTTAAGGCTGTCGTTCTTAGGGTTTAACGAACAACAAATCAAACAATTAGCCAGCTCACGCCAAACCCAATATCGAGTACCGTTTTACGCACAACAGGAAGGTGTTGTCGAAACACTCTCCATCCGTGACGGTATGTATATTGAGCCTTCTACTGAAGTCATGTCATTGGTCGATCTTTCTAAGGTATGGGTCATCGCCGATGTGTTTGAAAATGAACAAAGCTGGATTAAGGTTGGGCAAAAAGCCGAAGTCTCTGTGCCCGCGATGAATATCAACGGTATAGAAGGCACGGTTGACTATATCTATCCCGAGCTAGACCCTGTTACCCGTAGTTTGAGAGTGCGCGTGGTACTGAATAATACCGATGTCTCTTTAAGACCCAAGACACTCGCTAAGGTTTCGCTCTTTGGCGGCCCAAATAAGGATGTACTCGTGATCCCACAGGAAGCACTCATCCAAACGGGTAAAGAAAACCGCGTAATAGTCAAACAAGCCGATGACAGCTTTATCGCAAAAGCTGTCACTGTAGGCATGATGAGCCAAGGCAAGGCCGAGATAGTCTCGGGCCTAAGCGAAGGTGAACGTGTCGTCACCTCAGGGCAATTCCTGCTCGACTCCGAGGCCAGCCTCAAGGGCAGCCTGATGCGTTTAAGCAGCGGTCATCAGCACTAGGAGCGCATTATGTTGAAATATATTATCGAGTCCTCGATCAGACAAAGACTTATGGTGTTAATTATCGCCATCATGGTTACTGTCTGGGGCGTGCAGGAGTTGCGTAAAACGCCGCTCGATGCCCTGCCGGATTTATCCGACGTGCAGGTGATCATTAAGACCCCTTATCCAGGGCAAGCACCAAAACTGGTTGAAGAACAAGTGACCTACCCATTATCGACCGCCATGCTAGCCGTCCCCGGTGCAAAAACCGTGCGGGGTTTCTCGATGTTTGGTGACTCTTATGTGTATGTGATCTTCGAAGATGGCACCGACATCTATTGGGCGCGTTCACGGGTGTTGGAGTATTTAAGCCAGATCAGCAGTCGCTTACCTCAAGGGGTACAACCCTCACTCGGCCCTGATGCCTCAGGTGTGGGCTGGGTGTTTGAGTACGCACTGGTCGATCGCTCCGGCAACTTAGACCTCTCGCAACTTAAAAGCCTACAGGATTGGTATCTCAAACTCGAGTTGCAAAGTGTTGCCGGTGTCTCCGAAGTCGCAACCGTCGGCGGTATGGAGCAGACCTATCAGATCGTGCTCGAGCCAGACAATATGGCGATCTATAAACTCGATATCGCCACCGTCAAAGAGGCGATAGAAAGAGCCAATAGCGAAGCTGGTGGTTCAGTGGTCGAAATGGCCGAAGCCGAATATATGGTGCGCGCCAAGGGTTATCGTCAAACATTAGCTGATTTTCGTGAAATCCCATTAGGGATTACTAGCCCTTCCGGAACAGCTTTACTACTCAAAGATGTCGCTACCGTGCGCAAAGGCCCCGCTGCTCGCCGCGGCATTGCCGAGCTTGATGGCGAAGGCGAAGTCGTGGGCGGCATTGTGGTGATGCGGTACGGTGAAAACGCACTTTCCACTATCGATGCGGTTAAAGCTAAACTGGAAGAGTTAAAAACAGGTCTGCCTGAAGGGGTGGAAATCATTCCAACCTATGACCGCTCTCAATTAATTCAAAAGTCTGTCGACAACCTATTCAGCAAAGTCATTGAAGAAATGTTGGTTGTGGGCTTGGTTTGCCTATTATTTTTACTGCATGCACGCTCAACATTGGTCGCTGTGATTACTTTACCGCTGTCGATTCTTATTGCCTTTATTGTGATGAATAAAATGGGGGTGAATGCCAATATTATGAGTCTTGGTGGCATCGCTATTGCCATCGGTGCTGTAGTGGATGGTGCGATCGTCATGATCGAAAACCTACACAAACATTTAGAGCACTTTAAAACCGAACATCAACGCGAACCGTCGGTTAAAGAACACTGGGAAATTGTTAGCGCAGCTTCTATCGAAGTGGGCCCTGCACTGTTTTTCTCACTGATTATTATCACCTTAAGTTTTGTACCCGTATTTGCGCTAGAAGCGCAGGAAGGACGCTTATTTGCGCCACTGGCTTACACTAAAACCTTTGCCATGGCGGCAGCGGCATTATTATCCATTACGCTAGTGCCAATTCTGATGGGTTACTTTATTCGTGGAAAAATTCCTAGCGAGCGCAGTAATCCCATCAGCCGAGTGCTAATTGCTCTGTATCAACCGTCGTTGAAACTGGTGCTGAAGTTTCCAAAAGTAACCCTACTAATTGCTTTAATGGCACTGGCCAGTGCTTGGTATCCCATGACACGTATGGGCAGCGAGTTTATGCCTGCGCTCGAAGAAGGCGATTTACTCTATATGCCAACGGCATTGCCAGGCATTAGCGCCAGCAAAGCCGCCGAAGTGCTACAACAGACGGATCGTTTGATTAAAACCGTCCCTGAAGTCGCTCGCGTATTTGGTAAAGTGGGGCGGGCCGAAACGGCGACAGATCCTGCGCCACTCACCATGCTCGAAACCACAATCATGCTAAAACCCCACAACGAATGGCGTGAAGGCATGACCTTAGATGGCATCATTAATCAGTTACAGCAGACGGTAAAAGTGCCTGGCCTCACAAACGCTTGGGTACAACCAATTAAGACACGTATCGATATGCTATCAACGGGCATTAAAACCCCCGTGGGCATTAAAATTACCGGTGCAGATGTCAATGAGCTGCAAGCCCTAGGCACCAAAATTGAGGCTATCTTAAGCAAGGTCCCACACACTAAATCGGCCTATGCTGAACGGAGTGGTGGTGGACGCTACATCGATATCACGCCAAAACTAGATGTTGCCGCTCGTTATGGTATGTCATTACAAGATATTCAGGATGTAGTGCGTTACGCCATCGGTGGTATGGATATTGGCGAGTCCGTACAAGGTGCTGAGCGTTACCCTATTAACCTGCGCTATCCAAGAGAGCTGCGTGACAATATCGAGAAACTGCGTGAACTACCTGTGATCACTAAATCGGGAAATTACTTACCACTTCGCAATTTAGCCGATATAGAAATCACCGATGGTGCACCAATGCTCACCAGCGAAAACGGGCGCTTAATCTCTTGGGTATTTATCGATATTGAGGGCACTTCTATTGGGGAATACATTAACACCGCGAAGCAAGCTTTAAATGCCGAACTCAAAATGCCGCCCCGTTATAGCTACAGCTTTGCGGGCCAGTACGAGTATATGCAGCGGGTCGACGCCAAACTAAAGCAAGTCATCCCAATGGCATTAGGGGTCATCTTTATCCTACTGATGATGACCTTTGGCTCTACCATGCAAGCGAGCATGATCATGCTGAGTCTACCCTTTGCCTTAGTCGGCAGCACTTGGCTATTGTATCTACTGGATTACAACATCTCTGTTGCCGTCGCGGTTGGTATGATTGCCCTTGCTGGGGTAGCTGCAGAATTTGGGGTGATTATGTTGGTCTATTTAAATAACGCCATCAAACATCGACAGGAGAAAAACCTTTACCACAGCGTTGAAGACTTAAAAGAAGCCTTGATAGAAGGTGCGGTCATGCGGATACGTCCTAAAGCGATGACAGTTGCCACCATCTTCTTCGGCCTACTCCCCATTATGTGGGGCGCAGGTTCGGGTAACGATGTGATGCAAAAAATCGCCGCCCCAATGGTCGGCGGAATGGTAACAGCACCAATACTGTCGTTGTTTGTACTGCCGGCACTGTATCTTCTCATTTACTCGCGTAAATTAAAGCAAGACGCAGTTCACTGATAGTACAGGCATAAAAAATCCCCCAAACCATAATAGTCTGGGGGATTTTTATTCAACCGCATTTAAAAGGGGTTATTGAACCGTGTTAACAAACACAGGGTTAGAATAGAACCACAGGTCGTTATAGTTACGCTCATTAATCTTGTTATACCAAGACTGTACCGATTCACCTTCAGCTTGATTAATCACAGCTGACTTCAAAGGATTACCTCTTTCCGTCAGATTAGCTTGGTTATAATCTAAATTAGTCCCACGCAGACGGAAATATTGATGCCGATCCGCGATAAAACTGTAACTCATACTGTAGTAGCCATCGGCATCTTTATGCCAGTCGGCACGAGTAAAGGTTTTAACGACTAAGGTTGAATCGTTTGTTTCTTTTCTGTAAGCCGCGGTCCCAGGCTCAGCACGCTGACCCACGTTACCCGCAATCAAGTCTATGTGGTTTACACCAGGGTTAATTCCAGCATAAATTTCATTACCTATATCGGACTCTTTATTATTCAACGCCGGACTTTTAAAGCGAATAGTGAGTGTTAACTTATCGCCAGGTTTAGCCACTAAAGTTTGTCCCATGGTGACACTATTCTTATTGCCATTTTCAAGCTTAAAATCCAAGTCATCGATCAAATCACCAAACACAGAAAAGCTATTGCCCGAGCGTAATCCCTTCAAAAGCGCTGCAGTATCTTTGCCATCGACCCAAGTGTAACTTTTCGCATATTCACCGGGATAATAGCTACTAGCGTAGGGAGTTCGTGTTTTGAAGTGGATATCCGAGTTACCCATGTTCCAAATTCGACGACCTTCACCCAATAATGCATCCCACCAGCCACCGACCTCAGCAACAACCGGATCGACGCCGCCGTACACTCCACTACTACGCTCACCATAGTCACCACGGTTACCACTGAACTGGCCACCGACAAGACCTTCAACCATAAAGAAAACATTCGGAGCAACATCGTTCAGCTCTCTAACATCTTGAATCGTATAACTGGATAAATAACGACGAGGATGATTTAGCATCCCGTAGCTGCTGTCTGGATAATGAGTCTCTAACCACTTCAAAGCAGCAATAGCATCCTCATGAGTCTTATTTTGACGGGTATCCCCCGCAGCCGTCCATGCAGCAACATCTTTGGGATCAAAGTTCGTAATATCATTTTTACTGCTAAATCTGTACTCAAAGGTCTTAACCGCAGACAGAACTTTGGCTTCATCACCTAAAATACCAATGTTAAAGTGCTCATGGGTTGGCATATCCCACTCAAAACTTGAATAAGCAATCTTGCCCTCATAGTTAGGCATGTTCTTCTTTAAACCGGGAATTTCATACTGAGTTAACGCATCGTAAAACAGTAATCCACCGACGTCGTTATCATCATTATCTTGACTGTTGTTACGCATATGATTTGATAATGAAACATAGTCTAAACCGAAGTCACCAAAGGCCCATTTCAGAATATCAGACTGGGTTTCACGAGCATCCTGCGAAACCGCAGTGTGAACGTGTAAGTCACCTTTTAGCCAACGCCCACTGGGCTCAATGGGTGTAGGATCAGTCTTATCAGAGTCAGAATTACAACCAGATAGCACTACTAGAGACGATAATAAAACAACATTGAGATTTATGACCTTATGCATGAATAACCTCTTTATATTCAAAAGTTTTAGCAATAAAACCCGAATATAAGTCGAATGCATGACACCCTAATGACACTGATGTTTACGATCCATAAAATAAGCCTCTCAGTTTACAACGCTTATATGTACCATTAACGCAGCGCACCACAGAATTGACTCGACTCACTGCTGTAGAAAGGATGCCATCACATGACTAAGCCATCTTGTTTAATCATCAGCCAAATATGGCCAAAAAGACTTTTCCTTAAAAAAAGATTACATGTTTTACTCGCTTCGTTCAGTTTATGCTCTGCACTAATCATGTCAGCAGCACCCGCATATGCCGTCCCCGCCACAGGGGAATTTATTGCCAATAAACGCTGTGAGTTGTTTCAGTCTAAAAATAAACAAACCAATCCCGATGATTGGCAGAGCAATATCGGTGAACGTTATCCCGTTACGGAGATTTTAGGAAACAGCGTCAATCCTGACTGGATTCGCGTCCGCACCAATGCCATCAGTTCACCGTTACGCTGGATTAAAGGTGATTGTGGGCAATACAATACCAATGTAGCAGCGGCAGAGACTTATCAGCCAAACTCAACCAAAGAGCCTGCGCAAACCACCACAGCCTCTGATATCAAAACCATCAATCGTGAAAGCTTAAAAGAACGAGGTACGCCAGAGAAACGCCAAGGCCATGTGTGTCAAATCGAAGATAATTATGACTCCCATGTGCTTGCCTTAAGTTGGCAAAGCACCTTTTGTGAACTCTATGGCGGTCGTAAAGCCGAATGCCGCGCCTTAAGCCAAACCAGTGACGCACCTCAATGGCAACACTTTAGCCTGCATGGCCTCTGGCCTAATCGCCAGCAATGTGGCACTCGTTACGGCTTTTGCAGCAGCGTAAAACAACAACCAAGTGATTTTTGCGATTATCCTGAAGTACCACTCAATGCCTCTGTGCAAAAGAATCTGGAAGAAGTGATGCCAAGTGCTCGCTACGGCACCTGTTTAGAACGCCATGAATGGTGGAAGCACGGTACCTGTCGCAATCAAGACCCCAATGACTATTTTTTACTGGCGACTCAGCTGACGCAGGAAGTCAATGCCTCGACATGGGTACAACAATTTATCCATGAAAGAATTGGTAAAAAAGTCACACAACAAGAGTTGAATCAAAGCTTTGATACTAGCTTCGGTAAAGGTGCACACACTAAGATCACGCTTGATTGCGCCAAGGGACTCTTAAGCGAAATCCGGATTAATCTTCCACAAGAGATCAAGCTATCAGACTCAATTCCGAGCCTACTTGCTAAAGCACCCAAGGCGAAAAAGACTAACTGCCCAGACCCACTCTCTATCGACAAACCAAACTAACTTAATCTGAACTTGGGGTAACGAGTGTCGAAAAAATCTAAATTTAACAAACCAAGATAATGCCATAAACTATTGTTTTTAAAATACAATTTCTCATGACTGAATGCGCAGATTTTTGTGCATATCAAGGCGCTCTGTCGTATGCCATAGCGAGCTATGGTTAGACAGAGCAACGCAGAGAGGCCCGAAAAGATGCCTATTCAGCGGCGCTACTTATCCCTGCTCAGGTTAACTTATTGGTTTTCATTTTGGGATAGGTGTATTACTGCGAAAGTAGCACCTTGGGCGTCAGCAATCACCGCAAAACGTCCCACATCAGGGATATCGCTTGGCGGCACGCATAGCTGTGCGCCCAGCCCCTGCGCCTTAGCGGCAAAAGCATCACAATCCGCCACCACAAAATAAGGCATCCAATGGGCGGGGATCTCGCCCCATTCCGGCATCATTTTCATCATTCCCCCCATAGACTGACCGTCAATTTGCCACTCGGTGTAATCGATGCCGGGCACATGACTGGGGAGCGCGGTCCAAGGAAACACTTGAGTGTAAAAACTGGCTTCGGCGCTAGGTTCACGGCAAGCCAGCTCCACCCAACACAGGGTATTTTCTTCACCTTGGCGACGTGAGCCCGAGTGGTTTTTCGCTTGCCACAGGGCAAAGCGTGCTCCTTCGGGATCGCTCACCTGCGCCATCACGCCCGCATCACCCACCACATGCGGTCCCATGTGCAATTGCCCACCCGCAGCCAGGATGGCGGTAACCGTCGCTTCGATATCCTTAACCGCAAAATAGATCCGCCAATGGCTAGGGATCTGTGGTTCCGACTCAGGGATTTGATACATGGCCCCTAAATCGTCCCCCTCCAGATTGAACAGCGAGAAATGACCATTAGGAATTGCCATTTCCACCGCATTCCAACCAAACAGCGCATGGTAAAAACCCTGTGCATCCTGCCAGTCATGGCTCGCCAATTCGACCCAACAGGCCTGTCCCTGTGCGTACTGAGTAATCCTCATTGCAGACTCCAATCAAACAGATAATGTGTTCGAGTTAAGCTGGAGTTTATGCAACTGTCCAGTTTTGGCGGTAAAAAGATGAATACAAAGAAAAAGCCCTCTATTTGAGGGCTTGATTTGCGAGCGAAATACTTAGGAGAACTGCGGTAATAAATTCGCCATCGCGAGTAGATGACAAGCACCCGTCACGACACCAAACAACACCACAAGGATAATTAACGGCGTGCCACCAAAGACCCTAAAACCTTGATGGTTAGGGAAGAGTTGTCTCGACTTGTAGGCCATCAGCGCTGGCACGATAACAGCCCACACGGTTGCCGCTAAGGCTGCAAATCCAATGGCAATTAAAAAGCCATCGGGAAACAGCAAACCAAATATGGTGGGCGGCACAAAGGTGACAATCGCCGTTTTCATCCGGCCAGAGCGCGTATCGTCAAATCCGAATAAATCGGCCAAATAATCGAATAAACCTAAGGTCACACCGAGGAAAGAAGACGCCACAGCTAAATTAGCAAATAGGGTTAACATGCTGTTTAACCAGCTGCTTTCCATTACTTTCGACAAGGCGCCGACTAACACACCCATATTGCCACCCTGGGCAATAATCTCACTAAACTGGCTGCGGGGAATATTGCCCATAGTGGCGACCAACCAGCAGGCATAAATGATCAGCGCGATAAAAGTCCCGACAAAAATGGCTTTGAAAATGGTCGATGAATCTTTGCCATAATACTTCACCAGACTCGGCACATTTCCATGGTAACCAAAACTGGCTAGACCAAATGGCAAAGCCGCCCACAGATAAGGCATAAAGCTTTGCTTTCCATCCGGTTCGAGCAACTTAGTCACATCGATTTCGATCAGCAAATTACCAATCGCGAGGAAGAAAGTAATAATCATCCCGCCGAGCATAATCGTCGTAATACGATCCACCGCCTTGGTACTGATCAACACGATACAGGCGAGCACGACAGCAAATACTAATCCGGCGACACTTTGAGGCAGCTCAATCCCCATGCCCTGCAGGCTATGGTTAACAATCGAGCCACCGCCACTGATGTAGGCGTAGGTTAAGATGTAGAGCACGAAGGCAATGGACACCCCATTCACGATGCGCCAAAACTGGCCCAGGGTTTCCTTGGTCAGGGTATCGAAACTCGCTCCCGGCTCGAAATGCAGGTTGGTTTCGAGCAGTAACAGTCCCGACATCAACATGCAAAACCAAATACCGAGTAACATCAGTACCGAGTAACCAAACCACATGCCAGCGCCCACGACAGGCAAAGAAAACATCCCCGCCCCTACTGTGGTACCGGCAATAATCATGGCACCACCGAGCAAAGACTTGCCCACCGGCTTATTCTTCGCCGCATTCATATGGTTAGCCATTAAGCGATATGCTCCGCGGTCACGCTGGCAACAATCGTCTGCCTTACAGAGGCTCTGAGTAAGCTATTGGCTTGATCGCGAATGCGCTCAACATCAGATTTATCTTCCTTACCAGAGAAATAACCCAACTCTTTTAGCTTAACACTCAAGGTGTTATAGAGTTTCTTATCGTAAAATTCTGGTGCGGTAATTCCATGCAGCGCCCCTAAACGTTGGGCAAGCAGATGGCTTTCAGACTCGAGATCCGAACGCTCCATCTTAGGTCTGTGAGCCAGCAGATTGAAGATAATGGCATAGCGTTGCAAGGTCTCACTAACGCTGCCAGCCAACAATAACATTTGGCTGGTGTGCTCGGTCACAACCGACAACATATCGCTTTCCTGCACTAGACCTTGCTCAATAAACAGCTCAAGCACTTGATTCACATAGCTTGGGAGATCTTTGATCCCCATAAACAATTCCGCCTTCAATAACGGATAAAAGTCGTTCACTATCCCAAGGATTTGCGCTCTTGAAATCTGTTTATTATTGATTAAACAGCTGGCAATTAATGACGGAATAATAAATAAGTGAATGATATTATTGCGATAGTATGTCATTGACGTCGCTTGTTTTTCATCAATTGACACTATCTCACCCAAAGGATCGGCGTTGATGGAGAACTTGTTCAGCTCTAATCCTTGTTGTACTAAGTGCTTGCCATCACCTTCGGCAACCGACGTAAACGAAGTGTAAGGCACACGCTTAAGCAGGGTCAGGTATAAATCTAACTGACGCTCGAGCAAACAACGCTCTAAGGCATTTTGCTCCGACGCCAACAACACTAAACTGGTCAAGGTAATAGAGCTAGCGGCAGCGGCGTCGTTAATCCGCGTCATCACCCGATTTGCTAACACGTTCACCGCTGGGGTTAACCAAGTCGGTTTTTGCTCAGGATCGTCGGCCACTTCACTGCGCCAGTTTGGTGCCGTTTCATTCAAGAAATTTTGCAATGTAATCGGCTCACCAAAGTTGACATAACCTTGGCCAAAGTTACCTAATTTACGAATAGCACCAAAGACTTGCCATACAGATTCTTTCTGTTTTTTCTTACCGCTTAGCTCTTTGTGATAGGTCGCCACTTCCATCACGTGATCGTAGCCTAAATACACAGGCACTAAGGTGACTGGGCGTTCGATACCACGCAACACACTGTTGATCGTCATAGCGATCATGCCCGTTTTCGGTGCCAATAGACGACCGGTACGAGAACGGCCACCTTCAGAGAAATACTCAACCGAATATCCCTTAGCAAACAGCTGATCGAGGTACTCACGGAACACGGCCGTATAGAGTTTGTTGCCGTTAAAACTACGGCGAATAAAGAAAGCCCCGCCACGGCGGAACAGCGGCCCCGCAGGCCAGAAGTTTAGGTTGATACCCGCAGCAATATGCGGCGGCACCATACCTTGGTAATACAGAATGTAAGATAACAGCAGGTAATCCATATGGCTGCGATGGCAGGGCACATACACAATCTCATGACCATCGTGGTGTAACTGCCGAATATGCTCGGCACCTTTGATGTTAATACCGCTGTAGAGCTTGTTCCATAACCACGTTAAAAAGCGCTCAGCAATACGTACGAGACTATCGGAATAATTCGCCGCAATTTCATCAAGATATTCAATTGCCGTTTCACGCGCTTGGGTTTCAGAAATCTTCTTGCTCGCGGCTTCTTCCTGAATCGCCTTACGTAAGGATTCAGATTTCAGCAAGGAATGGAATAACGCCTGACGATTAGGCAACACAGGCCCCGTCATCACCTTACGTTGGCGACGGAAATGCACTCTCGCTACTCGAGCCAATTTATGGGCAATGCCCATATCGGTACCATGTTCGTCGGCCATGTAACGCAGCGATACCGCATTAGAAAATTGCACAAAGTTGTGACGGCCCAAAAATAGGATCATCAAGCACTTACGTAACCAAGTAGGGTTCTCGCGCTCAAGCACTGCCGCCTTCATGGTGTCGTCTTCTTTACCCGGAGTACGACCCCAATACAGACTCACAGGCACCAGCTGTATATCTAACTCTGGCTTTTCCTTATGGACGGCCAACAAACGCATAAAACATTCGAGGAATGGCTCATTGCTGGCGCGTTCACCAAATAAAGGCTTACGACCTTCAAGGCATACCACCCGTGGCGCCACAACGCCATTCACCACCAGCGGCTCGTAAGGGCTTGGCAAACCAAGTTTCGTGGTGATCTCGCTTAACGCAGCAATATCACTCAGGGATTCTGTTTTCATTACATAAGCAAGCGGTCTGGAGGCATCCAGATTCAGATCGGCAAAGGGATCCTGTGGCACAACAATAGTGTGCACTAAGTGCTTTTGGATCCAACGTAATGATTTCAACCAAAGAGAGTCTTGTTTAGGCATTATTCTTATGCAATGTAAGTACGTTCATTAGCCCCATAGAATACCAGATTCTAGAGAATATACCCAAACAACCTAAAGATGCAGGATTCAGCGGCTGATTTTAATGACTTAGTAACGCACTTTAGGCGACACCATTTATTGATACCGTGCAAATGGCATTCACCCCATAGATGACGATTACGGTTATTTGCAGATCTAGCTGACCAAGTTAAAAGTGGTTAATACTTGCACTACCAATAATACTGTATATACTAACAGTAACTGTATAGAAAAACAGGAAAGACCATGAGACCGTTGACGCCACGCCAAGCCGAAATTTTAGAGCTGATTAAACGTAATATTGCCGAGACTGGCATGCCACCCACTCGGGCCGAAATTGCCACCCGTTTGGGTTTTAAAAGTGCAAATGCCGCAGAAGAACACCTTAAGGCATTGGCGAAAAAAGGCTGCATCGAGATCATGCCTGGTACTTCCCGCGGGATCCGTCTCCCTGTAGAGGAAGAAGATAACCGCGAAACAGGCTTGCCACTGATTGGCCAAGTGGCAGCGGGTGAACCTATTCTCGCCCAAGAGCATGTCGAACAGTATTACCAAGTCGACCCCAGCATGTTCCACCCTGCTGCCGATTTCCTGCTGCGCGTAAAAGGCGACAGTATGAAGAATATCGGCATCCTTGAGGGTGACCTGCTTGCCGTTCATAAAGTACAACAAGCGCGCAATGGACAAGTTGTTGTTGCTCGCGTTGATGATGATGTAACCGTAAAACGCTTTGAAAAAAAAGGTAATTTAGTCTACCTACATGCCGAGAATGAAGACTATTCACCGATTAAAGTCGATTTGAGTTTCCAAAGTCTAACAATTGAAGGGCTCGCCGTAGGGGTGATCCGCAATGGAGATTGGCTATGAACAAACTATTAGGTAATGCCCCGCGTCACCCCGGTTTATGGCTAGATACGGTTCGAGATACAGAGACCGACTGGCAGCATACATCAATAGTCACTATGCCAACTCAGAGCCAAGGGCGCCAAGAGCTGACACAGCTGAGCAAACAACTTGCCCAACTGAGCCAACAGGGAAGATGGATAGTGCTCATCAACCCACCTAGTATTGGCTACAAGCAGCTATTAGCAAACGCAGGTGTGCGTATGGATCGCGTACTATTGGTTCACGCAAAAGATGAGGTCGAAACCCTTTGGGCGATGGAAAAAGCCTTAACCAGTGGCACATCTAGCGCAGTGATTACTTGGATTAACGCCCTAGATACTCGCGATAATCGTCGCCTACAAATTGTAGCAAAGAGCGCACGTGCAATGGGTATCGTGCTTGAAGGTTCAACGAATGACCAACCTTCTAGCACCAATCTCACACAATCGGCTAAATTTACTCAACCCGCATTTTTCAGCTCTGTTCATTAAAAATTTTTCACACCGTATTTAGCCTTGAAAGCCGCCTCACCTGTGAATGTGAGGCTTTTTTTTGGCAATTTTTCAGACAATTAGAAAAAGAAGTGATCTTGATCAATTTTTAAACAGCAAGTATGTTTGATTTAGGCGCACATGATATATGGCCTGTTTAGGCAGAAATATCGCGTTATTTTCGAATATCGCTCGCCCACAAAAATTGAGAATAATGGGTTTATTCAGCAGTATGTGCCAGTGTGGCTAATACCAGCAGTAACAATACTTGATCATAAGTAAGCCGCCAACGCACGTTGAAGTCAGAAACACTTTTTTGGGAACTGAAGAGTTTGCATAGAGTTGAGACTTACTGTGTTGCTCTTCTTTGTAGTTGCTATTTGCAATTAGCAGAGGAGAAGTCTTGTGAAGCAATGGTTGTATTGTTTACTCGTGGTGCTATTCGCCCCACCGTTGGCCGCAGCAGACATGCGGTTCAATATGACGCCTGGCGTAACAGAAATCAGTGGCAAGGTATACCACCTGCACATGACGATTCTGTATATCTGCTGCGCGATAGGCTTAGTGGTTTTTGGCGTGATGATTTATGCCATGATCAACCACAGAAAATCCAAGGGCGCGGTCGCGTCACACTTCCATGAGAGTACAAAAGTTGAGATCGCTTGGACGATAATTCCCTTTATCATTCTGATCTTAATGGCGATTCCGGCAACTAAAACTCTGATTGCCATGGAAGACCCCAGCAATGCCGATCTCACGGTAAAAGTCACAGGATCGCAATGGAAGTGGCATTACAGCTATTTCGATCAAGATATTGAGTTTTACAGTATTCTCGCCACACCAAGACCTCAAATCGAAGGTAGTGAGGCCAAGGGAGAGCACTACTTACTCGAGGTCGATAAGCCCCTTGTCCTGCCTGTAAATAGAAAAATCCGCTTTCTGATGACTTCTGAAGATGTTATCCATTCATGGTGGGTACCAGATTTTGCAGTGAAAAAAGATGCTAACCCAGGGTTTATCAACGAGGCGTGGACCCGTATCGATAAACCCGGCATTTACCGTGGCCAATGTGCCGAACTTTGCGGCAAAGATCATGGATTTATGCCGATAGTGGTTCGGGCACTGCCCGAAGCCGAGTTCGATGCTTGGGTTGCAGAACAAAAACAAGCTGCCAATGCCGCAGCGCAAGCCGCACAAGCCGCCTTATCACAAACACTGAGTAAAGAAGAGCTGATGACTCAGGGTGAGCAAGTTTACCTTGGTCACTGCGCAGCCTGCCATCAACCTAATGGCGAAGGTCTCAAAGGCGTATTCCCACATCTCAAAGGCAGCCCCATAGCTACCGGGCCACTGAGCGGTCATCTTGAAATCGTGCTCAATGGTAAAACGGGTACGGCCATGCAAGCCTTCAGTAAACAATTAACGCCCCAAGAAATTGCCGCAGTGATTACCTATGAGCGTAATGCGTGGGGCAACAACACGGGTGATGCGGTGCAAGCCAAAGACGTTGATGCCCATAAATCCGGTGGCACCAATAGCGAACCAGTAGCAACGACTCAGCCCCCCTCAACCACCGATGCGCCCAAAGCGGCGACAGAGCCCATCGCCAGTGTCGATCCCGCGAGTCTTCCCACGCTCAGCCATGATGAACTGATGGCCGAAGGAGAAAAGACCTATGCCACAGTTTGCGCCGCCTGCCACCAGCTAACGGGTGCAGGTATGCCTCCCGCCTTCCCCGCCCTTGCTGGTAGCGTTATTGCAACAGGCCCAGTCGCCAATCACATCGATATAGTGATGCACGGTAAACCGGGCACGGCGATGCAGGCATTTGGCAACCAACTCACGCCACAACAACTTGCCGCCATCATTACCTATGAGCGCAATGCGTGGGGCAACAATACCGGCGATACAGTGCAACCCGCTGATATTGCTCGCCATGGACAGTAGGGGATTAAGATGAGCACACTGACTCAAGATCAAATTGCCGCCCATGATGAACACCATCACGGTGCACCTAAAGGCATCATGCGCTGGTTACTCACCACCAACCACAAGGACATTGGCACCCTGTACCTATGGTTTAGTTTCATTATGTTTTTAACTGGTGGTGCGATGGCCATGGTGATCCGCGCCGAACTCTTTCAGCCCGGATTACAACTCGTTGAACCTAACTTCTTCAACCAAATGACCACAGTGCATGGGCTAATCATGGTATTCGGCGCAGTGATGCCAGCCTTTACCGGACTAGCTAACTGGTTAATCCCGATGATGATTGGTGCGCCAGATATGGCGCTTCCACGTATGAACAACTGGAGTTTTTGGATCCTGCCCTTCGCCTTTGCAATATTGTTGAGTTCATTGTTTATGGAAGGCGGCGGCCCTAACTTTGGTTGGACCTTCTACGCACCACTCTCGACCACTTATAGCCCTGACAGCACAGCATTATTTGTATTCTCGATCCATATCATGGGGATAAGTTCGATCATGGGTGCCATCAACGTGATCGTAACCATAGTCAACCTGCGCGCGCCAGGGATGACGTGGATGAAGTTACCGCTGTTCGTCTGGACTTGGCTGATTACCGCCTTCTTGCTGATCGCCGTTATGCCCGTACTCGCTGGGGCCGTCACTATGGTGTTAACCGATAAGTTTTTCGGTACTAGCTTCTTCGAGGCGGCAGGCGGCGGCGATCCTGTGATGTTCCAGCATATCTTCTGGTTCTTCGGTCACCCCGAAGTCTACATCATGATTTTGCCATCATTCGGCATTATCTCTGCCATAGTTCCTGCTTTCAGCCGTAAACCATTGTTCGGCTATGCATCCATGGTGTATGCCACGGCGAGTATTGCGATTTTGTCCTTCCTCGTGTGGGCGCACCATATGTTCACCACCGGTATGCCTGTGTTTGCAGAGTTATTTTTTATGTACTGCACTATGCTGATTGCCGTGCCGACTGGGGTAAAAGTGTTTAACTGGGTAGCCACTATGTGGCGCGGCTCACTGAGTTTTGAAACCCCAATGTTGTTCGCGGTGGCCTTTATTATTCTGTTCACTATTGGCGGCTTCTCTGGCCTGATGCTCGCCATCACGCCAGCTGACTTCCAATACCACGATACTTACTTTGTGGTGGCTCACTTCCACTACGTGTTGGTCACTGGTGCGATTTTCTCCATCATGGCAGCGGCCTATTACTGGCTGCCTAAATGGACCGGCCATATGTACAGCGAAAAGCTCGGCCAGTGGCATTTTTGGTGTTCGGTGATTTCGGTCAACGTGTTGTTTTTCCCGATGCATTTCTTAGGTCTTGCGGGTATGCCAAGGCGTATTCCCGATTACTCGATTCAATTTGCCGATGTAAATCAAATCGTGTCGATTGGGGGGTTTGCGTTTGGGCTATCTCAGCTGATTTTCCTCGTGCTGGTAATTAAGTGCATTCGGGGCGGCGAAAAGGCGCCCGCCAAACCTTGGGAAGGCAGCGAAGGCTTAGAGTGGACCCTACCAAGCCCAGCGCCCTATCACTCTTTCACCACGCCACCCGAGGTGAAATAACATGCAAGGCCAACCCCATCAGCAAAACATCAAGTCCAACCGTAAGCTCATTAGCCTGTTGGTGCTGGGCTGCCTTGCGATGTTTGGCTTTGGGTTCGCCTTAGTGCCGCTCTACGATGTGCTGTGCGAAAAACTGGGTATTAATGGAAAAACCTCTAATACTGCCAGCAGTTATCAGGCGATCACTGTGGATAAGAACCGGGTGGTAACGGTGGAGTTTATCTCGCAGGTGCAGACGGGCATGCCGTGGAAATTTGAGCCACAAACGAAACGGCTCGAAGTGCATCCGGGAGAACTCATCCACACGGCATTTCTGGCGCAAAATGTCTCGAATAGAGCAATTGTGGGCCAGGCGATTCCTTCAATTTCGCCCGGCCAAGGCGCAGCTTATTTCAATAAAACCGAATGTTTTTGCTTTAACCAACAACACTTAGCCGCCGCGAGTCGCGCCGAGCTGCCGTTGATCTTCTTCGTGGATCCTCAATTACCCGAGTCTATCCACACCTTAACCCTCTCTTACACCCTCTACGACATTACCGACAAGCAGTTAGCGTCTGCCATAGAGCAAGGAGCTGCAAAATGACCACTAAACATGAGACTTACTACGTCCCCGCCCAGAGTGCTTGGCCGATTGTTGGTGCTATCGGCTTGTTTTTAATCGCCTTTGGGGCGGGACATTTTGTACATCAACTCAAATCTGGCGCTTCGGGTGGCGGCTATATTTTACTGGCAGGCATCGCCGTTATCCTGTTTATGCTGGTAGGCTGGTTTAGAACCGTGATCAAAGAATCGATGACGGGCCTCTATTCCCATCAGATGGATAGATCGTTTCGCCAAGGCATGAGCTGGTTTATTTTCTCCGAGGTGATGTTCTTTGCCGCCTTCTTCGGCGCCTTATTTTACGCCCGCATGATCGCAGTGCCCTGGCTCGGCGGCGCGTCCAACAATGCCATGACCCACGAAGTCCTGTGGCCACACTTCGAGGCCGTTTGGCCACTCGTCACCACACCAGATGGCACCAAAACCGAAGCCATGCCATGGAATGGGCTACCGCTAATCAACACCATTGTGCTGCTGACTTCCTCAGTCACGCTGCATTTTGCCCATATCAGCTTAGAAAAGGGTAAGCGTTCGGCCATCACCCTCTGGCTAGGGCTCACGATTTTACTGGGAATTAGCTTCCTTGCTTTGCAGGCGGAGGAATATAGCCATGCCTACCATGAGATGGGGCTAACGCTCACCTCGGGCGTGTATGGCAACACCTTTTTCCTGCTGACGGGTTTCCACGGCATGCATGTAACCTTGGGCACTATCTTTCTATTAGTCTTGTTTTTCAGAGTGTTAAAAGGCCACTTTAGTGCGGATAAGCATTTTGCCTTCCAAGCAGGCAGTTGGTACTGGCACTTTGTCGACGTAGTTTGGCTCTGCCTGTTTATCTTTGTTTATGTGCTTTAAATATTCGTTGAAACAATAAGTTGAAAACTTAAGGCGTGGGATTAAGACCAAGCAGTCCAGTCCCTAAAGCCACCAGCAAGAGCAGGATAACCAGTACAGAAAATATCACCCTACGGCCCAAATAGCGGCTCATTGGCACTGGGTGTTCAGCGGTTTGGTCGTCACCTTTAACCATAATAATTAAGGCTCTGCCTAGGTTAAAAATGATAAACAGCAACAGCAGTACTAAAACACACTTAAAAATGAGCGGGATGTTCATACGCTATCCTTATGTTTTGCTGACCAAATTGATTTGGTTACCAAGATATATTTGGTTGCATAGGGGAGTGTCGTTACTACTGATATTGACTGTGGTGGTATTCGTGGTTTTGGTCAAGCTAGGTTTGTGGCAAATGGATAGGGCAGTTAAAAAAACCGAACTACTCGCACAAATGGAGGCAAGACAATCCGCTGCCACACTCAATCCTGAACAGCTCATCGCTGAATTGGCTAAAGGCAGCGTCACGGGCTACCGCTTACAAGTTCAAGCAAAACCCGAGAATCCACAAATCTGGTTACTCGACAATCAGGTCTATCAAGGGCAAGTGGGCTATCTCGCCTTTCAATTACTGCAAATAACGTCAGCAAATCAGGCAAGTAATACCGAGCAGCCTTGGTTGTTACTCGAACTCGGCTTTATCGCCGCGAAATCCCACCGAGATGCCTTGCCCGAAGTCAGCCCCATAGTCGGTGAACTGGCTCTTACAGGCCGTCTCTATCAAAAACAGATTAATCCCTTGAGCCATCATTTATTGGTAGAACCCTTCACCACGGAACAAGGCGAACGGATTCGGTTTCAAAATCTCAATCTACCCGAGATGGCACAAATGTTAGGACATCCCATCCTACCCGCGGTGTTACAACCCGATGTCTTACCCCAATTACAACCCGCGCAGATCTTGCCTCATCCTTGGCAGCCTTTGCCCCTCTCTGCCCAAAAACATTGGGGTTATGCATTGCAATGGTTTGCCATGGCAACTGTGTTTGTGGGGCTGATGGGTTGGCAAACAATGAAATACCTCAAAAAATCACGACAACGGCATCAAGCCGATAAGGAAGCGACTAAGACCGAGTAACAGATACCAGCAAGATGTTAATAAAAAAAATAAAACAAAGCATTAGGGACAATAAGAGGAGCAAATATGGACTCCCAACAAACAGCCAAATACCGCGCATTGGGGTTATTGCTACTGACCTTTATCGCGCCTGTGGTCATCGCTAAGTTAGTGCTGAGCATGCATTGGTATCAAGGCGGCTCCACCAACCACGGTGATCTCATCAGCCCAGAAACCAGCTATACCAGTCTTGGCCTTAACAATCCTCAGCCTAAGGAATGGCAACTACTATATTTATTGCCCGCAAAGTGCGATGAAGCTTGCCGCGAGCGCTTGTATATCCTGCGTCAGAGCCATACCGCCTTAGGGCCAGATCAGGCTCGTGTCGAACCGCTTATTCTTGTGAATCCAGACAGTGACTTAAACGCATTAAGCAGCTTTAACTTCAACACTCAGCCCGCCAGCCAAAGCCTCAGCCAATGGCTTGACCAACAACAGCTGATTATTGTCGATCCACTCGGCGCACTCGTGCTGCGTTACCCCCAAGTGCAAGGCAAGGCGGCACATTTAGCTCAGGGTAAGGCCTTGGTCGCGGATCTCCGTAAGTTATTGAAACTATCGAGGGTAGACTAATGCAACTGACTTGGCTCCTCCGCGTCACCATAGTCTTTACCCTGTTAGTAATTTTAATGGGGGCTTACACTCGGCTCTCGGACGCAGGACTTGGCTGCCCAGATTGGCCCGGTTGCTACGGCCATATCAAAGTGCCCACCCACGACCATGAGATCTCCCATGCCCAAACCCTATTTCCCGACCACGATATCCATCCCGAAAAAGCTTGGCTCGAGATGATCCACAGGTATATTGCGGGCGCCTTGGGCATCCTCGTCTTACTGGTTTTTATTCTCTGCCTAAAAACATCCCAAGCTCCCAAAAAACTGCCTTTGGCCATAGTGTTACTCATCATATTTCAGGCAGCGTTGGGGATGTGGACTGTGACGATGAAACTAATGCCGATTGTCGTGATGTCCCATTTAATTGGCGGCTTTAGTTTACTCTCGCTCTTGCTATTGCTGTATCTGCGAACACGACCCAAGCGAATTTTCGAAACCGCTGATATTCACAGTCAGCGTGTTGCGGATGCAGGATTTAATGGCTCCCATGGTTCGCGGATTGGCACGAGCCTTAAATTCATTGGCCAGAGTAAACACTTGCCGAAACTGGCGCTGTTGAGTCTGCTGGTGCTTATCGGCCAAATCATGCTCGGCGCTTGGACCTCCTCCAACTATGCGGCCCTCGCCTGCACAGCTTTACCGATTTGTGAAGGTAATTGGATGGACAACCTCGCTATTGCCGATGCGTTTTCCCCTTTCCAAGGGCAACACCCAAGCTTTGAATTTGGCGTATTGGATTACCATGCCCGCATGACCATTCATATCGCCCACCGCGTCGGTGCCATAATTACCGCCAGCCTATTGTTGTTGCTCGCCTATCGATTATTTTTCGGCACTCAGCTCAAGGCTCTGAGCCTGTTGTTGGTCGCCTTAGTGATACTGCAAGTCAGTTTGGGGATTTCAAACGTGGTGATGCATTTACCACTGGGGATTGCCGTTTCCCACAATGGCGGCGCGGCATTATTGCTACTCGCCCTAGTCGCAATTAACTATTTTCTTTGGCATAAGCCATCTTCAACATCGAGGGTTTAACCATGGCAAAACCGCTCTCAATCAGTAGTCACCCTAGTGTTAATGTGGCTTGGCGTGCCTATTTCGAGATGACCAAACCTAAGGTGGTGGCTTTAATGCTACTCACCGTCTTAGTCGGCATGTGCTTGGCCATGCCAACGATATTACCCGTACAACCTTTGGTCGCAGGACTTTTAGGTATCGCCATGATGGCGGGGTCGGCCGCAGCCTTAAACCACCTGATAGATAGGCGAATCGACGGCATGATGGCACGCACTTACAATCGCCCACTCCCCAAAGGACGGGTCTCGGCGACGAGAGCACTGCTGTTTGCGGCACTCTTAGGCAGTTTAGGTTTTGTAATCCTCTATGTATTCACTAACCCGCTCACCGCTTGGCTCACCTTTGCCAGCTTGATTGGTTACGCCTTGGTTTATACCACCTATTTAAAACGGGCCACCCCGCAAAATATTGTGATTGGCGGTTTGGCGGGCGCGATGCCGCCTCTCTTGGGTTGGACGGCGGTGACGAATCAATTCCATGGTCATGCACTATTGCTCGTCATCATCATATTCCTGTGGACGCCGCCGCATTTTTGGGCGCTGGCGATTCACAGACGCGCAGAATATGCCAAAGTGGATATTCCCATGCTGCCCGTGACCCATGGGGTAGAATTTACTAAGACCTGTATCTTGCTCTATACGATTTTGCTGGCGATGGCTTGTCTATTGCCCGTATTAGTCGGGATGAGTGGACCGCTCTACTTTGTGTGCTCAAGCTTGCTCAGCACTGGATTTATCTATAAGGCGTGGCAGTTAAAGTATCAGGATCGTGAAGGGCTGGCGATGCAAGTGTTTCGCTTCTCGATTTATCATTTAATGTTGTTATTTATGGCATTACTGCTCGACCACTATCTTTGGGCGTAATGTGCAACGCTCGATGGGCATAGGACGGGCATGGCCTGAGGACAAAATATGCAACAAAGAATCTCCAACAAGATCTTAGTGATAGCGATTCTATTAATAGGATTGGGAGGGCTATTTGCAGTGAAGTTCAATCCACCTAAGCCCGTTGAGTTAGAGAGTGGTTTTTTGTTTCCAGAGGCCTTCGAGCTAGCGCCCTTTGAGCTTGTCGATCAACAGCAACAACCCTTTACCAATGCGAATTTGAAAGACCAATGGAGCCTATTTTTTATTGGTTTTACTTACTGCCCCGATATCTGCCCAACTACCTTAAACAAACTCGCCGCCGCCTATCCTGAGCTGAAAAAAATTGCGCCCATTCAAATCGTGTTTTTATCCGTGGATCCGAAGCGGGATACCCCAGATAAACTCCTCACCTATGTGAATTTCTTTAATCCTGAGTTTAAGGCGGTGACGGGTGAGCAAACCCAAATATTCCCCCTCACCCGCAGCCTAGGGCTCACCTATGCTATGGTCGGCGAAGGGGATAATTATCAAGTAGATCATAGTGCTGGCTATGTACTGGTTTCTCCCCAAGGCACTCGGGTCGCGGTGTTTAAACCCACGGCAGCCTTAGGTAAAGCCCCTCAAGTACTCAACCAAGCCTTGATCAGCGACTTCGATAAAATCGTCAACAGCTATAAACCTAAATAGCCATCGCAGATGAGACTATTCTTTGACCCAAGAACCGTCGTCTTTGGGTCTCACCCAAGGCTGAGAAAACCAGTAAAAACCATTGCGCGTCTTACTTGGTGCCGTACAGTTGTAGCGCGAGCGGCCAGCTGGCAAGGCTAAATCGGCTTGAATGCTAAACTCGTTTTCACTTAACCAAGTAGGTGTTTTTGCGCCTTGCCCTTGGATATAACACATCAGTTGCTTAGCCGAAATATCGCTCATATCGAGCTTAACCTTAAGCTCGGGGCGCCAATTTCCGCCCTTAAGCTCAGGATCGCTAGGTGTTTGCTCAAGCACTGGCATATTGAGACTGTATAACTTGGCTTTTAGGCTCTTTAAATCCGCATATTGCCCCGCCACAGGGAAGCGCGGCAATGCCGTGAGTGGCGAATAAGGGCCTGCCGCCCCTGACTGTTGGCCAAAGGCAACAAAGCCGTTTTCGGTCAACATGTCTTGAATCGCCTGATTGTATTCACCATAGGGATAGGCCAGCATTTTAAAATTCTGCCCAGTCGCCTCGCGAATCGCATTTTCGGTGTCCTGAATATTGGCCTTAATTCGCGCCAACCATTGGCTTTGAGATTCATTGTCCAGCCTGCGGATCAAATGCTCATGGGCCCAGCTGTGGTTAGCAATATCAGCACCTTCCTTGGAGAGCGTGATGAGCTGCTCCCAAGTCATCATCTCAGTAAACTTTTGTTTAATAGGCTCAATTGCCACAAATAAGGTGTAGGGAAAACCAAATTCCTTTAGGATGGGATGCGCTGTGGTCGCAATGCTGCGATAACCATCATCGAAAGTAATCGCCACCGTTTTGGCGGGTAAATCTTGTTTTTGCTTTATCGCTTCGACCACCTGCGATAACGGAATCACCTTAAAGCCATCATCCGCCAAGAACTGCATTTGCTCACGAAATTGTGCAGGCGTGACGCTCGTCGCCGCCGGCGTGGTTTCTGACACATGGTGATACTGTAAAATGACCACGGCATTGGCCGAAAAAGTCACCAACCCGAAGAGTGCCAATAACGCACGTTTAACCATAATGTGAATACCTCCAATATCAATGACTACTGCAAAATCTACCGCACTCACGCTGCTGTTTAATGGCGCTAAAAATCGCCAACTGTTCGCGCTTGCACTGCCGATGATCCTCTCCAATATCACGGTTCCGTTATTGGGATTAGTGGATACCGCTGTGATAGGGCATTTGAGTGACGCCTATTATTTAGGGGGCGTCGCACTCGGGTCAACGATTATCACATTAATCATTTGGTTATTAGGCTTTTTACGAATGGCTACCACAGGCTTAGTCGCACAGGCCTATGGCGCAAACGATACCGCGAGCCAATTAAAATTGCTGGTTCAAGGCGCGATGCTGGCGACTGGACTGGGTATCGCGGTGATCCTATTGCAGCTCCCGATATTGAATTTAGCGCTCGGCCTCTCCGAGGCGAGTATGGAAGTGGAGCGTTATTGCCGAGAATATTTTCAAGTCCGCGTTTGGTCGACGCCATTCGCCCTACTCAATTTAGTTATGCTCGGCTGGCTCCTTGGCCGGCAACAACCCAAGGCGGCGATGTGGCAGCTTATCCTCGCCAACTTAGCCAATATTATCCTCGATGTACTATTTATAATGGGATTCGGCTGGGGTGTAAAAGGCGCAGCACTCGCTTCAGTATGTGCCGATATCACCGCCTTTAGCGTTGCACTCTACATGGTATTACAACAGCTTAAGCTGTCATCTCAATTTAAATTTGACCAATTGCGTGTCCATCTGACGTTTGCCGGTTACGGCAAACTGCTCAAACTCAATAGCGATATTTTTATCCGCAGTCTATGCCTGCAAGCTGCCTTCGCCTTTATGACCTTTCACGGTGCAGGCCTTGGGGACAATACCGTCGCAGCCAATGCAGTGTTATTAAATTTACTGCTATTAATCTCCTACGCCCTCGATGGCATCGCCTATTATGCCGAGGCGGAAGTGGGCAAAGCCTATGGTCAAAAACGCGCGCAGCAATTGCATGAAGCCGTGGTGCTGGCCTGGTGTTGGTCTGCCATCACAGCAGTTGGGTTTACACTGATCTTTAGCCTTTGGGGAAGCCATATTATCGAACTGTTGACCAGTATTGATAAGGTCAGAACCACAGCACAGACTTATCTGATTTGGTTGGTATTGCTACCGCTTTGGTCTTTTAGCTCTTACCTATTCGATGGAGTTTATATCGGTGCGGCGCAGGGTAAAGTGATGCGTAATAGCATGATTATCGCGACATTTGGCGCCTTCTTTCCGACATGGTATTTACTACAATCGCTATTGCCTTCTGAGCAGGCTAACCATGCTCTGTGGGCGGCCATGACGGCCTTTATGTTAATGCGAAGCCTGACCCTTGCTGCACATTATCGCTTTAGTAAGACGTTCCAACTGCACTCTTAGTGCATGTAATAATCTGAATTTTTGGGTGACTCCGCCTTGACTTAACCGCTCAAGATTCACATCAGGATGCAATTAGACCCGACAGGTTGATTTAACTCACTTCAGCCCCTAAGTGTGGCACGGCTCGAAGATCAGCCCTTTGTTATCTGATAATTTGAGATACTTAAAGTAATGGGGACCCAAAAGAAAGACCTGACGATAAGGGATTTAAACATCAGTTACAGTGAATCAGACTTGCCTAGTCTGATTCAAGGGGTAAAAAAGGTTTTCCCTGCTTTGCCCTAAGTAAAATATCTCTCCAGTTGCCTTACGTTTAATCATGTTGATTAAAAATCAATCAACCCTAAGGAATGTCAGTTGGCGTGTCACAATTTAATTTTTCAGGTTGGTATACTGATTGTTTTGATGATAAATTGCTATTAATACATTTAGTTAAAAATATGCGTAATCGTAAAGTTACATGAGAACTAATAAAATTGTACTAGCTCAGACCTGATCTGACAGTTGCCCATTTTTTAGGGTGCCACTGTCAGCTTAGATTTGAGCTAAATTCTTTTCAGCCCAAAACCGTTTCCCATCTATTAATGTGGCCAGTGGTGTTCTGCCGCAGCACATTTTACCTTGATGGGTTCGTTCATTGTTGTAATAAGCCAGCCATTCGTCCAGATCTTTTTGTAGTTCCTCCATGTTACCGTACAGTTTTTTTCGGAAAGTAACCTGATAAAACTCATTCAAAATAG
>NZ_AKZL01000011.1:0-87621 GCF_000282755.1 Shewanella sp. POL2 | reverse complement strand
GAGATCACCAAATCTGCGATTCAAGAAGCCTTTAGTAAGCCTTCTTCCCTCGACACCAATATGGTTAATGCCCAACAGGCACGACGCTTTTTAGACCGTGTCGTCGGCTTTATGGTGTCACCACTGTTGTGGAAGAAGGTTGCCCGTGGTTTATCCGCAGGACGGGTGCAATCTGTGGCAGTGCGTCTCGTGGTGGAACGTGAAAGCGAAATCAAAGCCTTTGTGCCAGAAGAGTTTTGGGATGTGCATGCTGAGCTCAATACGCCAGCCAGCGAAGCACTGCGCATGGAAGTGGTTAAGTATTTAGATTCAGCTTTTGAGCCAACCAACGAGCAACAAGCGTTAGCTGCGGTGCAGGCCTTATCTTCGGCCAGCTTTAAAGTGATTGCCCGTGAAGACAAAGCGACTCAAAGTAAACCTTCTGCCCCCTTTATTACCTCCACCCTGCAACAAGCGGCCAGTACTCGTTTAGGCTTTGGTGTGAAGAAAACCATGATGATGGCGCAGCGCTTGTACGAAGCGGGTCACATCACGTATATGCGTACTGACTCGACAAACCTAAGCCAAGAGGCCTTAGGCAGCGTACGTGAGATGATTGGCAAGGAATACGGCGCCAAGTATTTACCTGCCGAGCCTATCCGCTACGGTTCTAAGGAAGGCGCACAAGAAGCGCACGAAGCGATTCGTCCTTCAAATGTCAATGTTGAAGCTGCGGCCTTAACTGATATGGAACGTGATGCGCAGCGCCTTTACGAGTTAATTTGGCGTCAGTTTGTCTCCTGCCAGATGACACCTGCCCAATACGATGCGACTAAACTCACGGTGAAAGCAGGCGACTACGAACTTAAAGCAACAGGACGCATCCTGCGCTTTGACGGTTGGACCCGTGTTCAAACTGCAATCAAGAAGAAAAACGAAGAAGACAATACGCTACCGGCAGTGAACGAAGGGGATGTATTATCTCTCGTTGAACTCGAGCCTAAACAACATTTTACTAAGCCTCCAGCGCGATACAGTGAAGCGTCATTGGTTAAAGAGTTAGAGAAGCGCGGTATTGGCCGTCCGTCAACCTACGCCACCATTATTTCGACGATCCAAGAACGTGGCTACGTGAAAGTGGAAAACCGCCGCTTCTACGCTGAAAAAATGGGCGAAATAGTCAGTGAACGCTTAGTCAATAGTTTTGCCGAGTTGATGAGCTATGACTTTACCGCCAGTATGGAACAGACCCTAGACGATGTTGCCAAGGGTGAGTTGGATTGGAAAAAAGTGCTCGATGGTTTCTATGCTGACTTCACTAAACAATTAGAGAAAGCAGAATTAGCACCGGAAGAGGGCGGTATGCGCCTCAATCAAATGGTGATGACCAATATTAAGTGCCCGACTTGCGGTCGTCCAATGGGGATCCGTACCGGCACAACAGGGGTATTCCTCGGTTGTTCTGGTTACGAGTTGCCACCAAAAGAGCGCTGCAAAACCACCATGAACTTAACGCCAGGCATTGAAGCGATCAGCGATAGTGAAGATGCCGAAACCGATGCATTGCGTGCCAAGCACCGCTGTGGTATTTGCGGCACGGCGATGGACAGTTATCTTATCGACGAAAAACGCAAACTGCATGTTTGTGGTAATAACCCTGTTTGTGAGGGGTATGAAGTCGAAGAAGGGCAATTTAAGATTAAAGGTTACGAAGGCCCATTAATCGAATGTGACCGCTGCGGTCATGATATGGAACTGAAAAACGGTCGTTTTGGTAAGTACTTCGGTTGTACGAATGCGGAATGCAAGAATACCCGTAAATTACTGAAAAACGGTGAAGCGGCGCCACCAAAAGAAGATCCTATTTACTTACCAGAGCTGAAATGCAGTAAGTCGGATGCGCACTTTGTGCTGCGTGACGGGGCGGCAGGGATATTCTTAGCGGCCAGTACCTTCCCTAAATCGAGGGAAACCCGTGCGCCACTGGTTGAAGAATTAGTGAAATACCGTGAACTCTTATGGCCTAAATATCAGTATCTTGCAGATGCACCTATCGCTGATGATGACGGCAATAAGGCGGCGGTGAAGTTTAGCCGTAAGACCAAAGAGCAATATGTGGCGACTGAAGTCGACGGTAAAGCCACTGGATGGTCCGCCCATTATGTTAGTGGTAAATGGGTAAGTGAATCATCAGCGAAGAAAGCGAAGAAATAAACATGTGCTTATGGGCATGTTCACAAATCGTCATTGAGGATGAACGCTTTGTGAATATGCTCTAGGTTGTGTTACTGCTTAAGTTAGATTTCAACCAATAAAAAAGCCAAGTCACTGACTTGGCTTTTGTGTTTTAAAGATTGATCACCATTTCTTTTTCGGTTGAAACAGCATATCGATATCGTCTTCTTCATTCTTGGGTTTAGGTGCACTGGGTGCAGTGAGTTTTTGTGCGCCCATAATTTCATCTAATAGCATTTTGGCTTCATCGACTTTACGGGCGATGAAGGGGTCGTTTGGCGTCTGCGCTTTAATCGCATGCAAAGTGGCTAATGCTTTAGTCACCATTTGCTTTGAAGATCCGTATTGCTTCATAAAACTTGCGGCGCGAGCACGTGACAACATAGAGTCAACGTTAATTCTGAGCTGTAAACTATCAATACGATTTTCTTCCTGACCAAACACCGCTGGGTCGACTCTCCCCTTGTTATGCTCTGCACGCAAAATGGCTTTTAACTTTTTTAACGTTTGTACCAACACTAACGTTTGTTTGTCGTTATCAGGCAATCTAAAATTCTCAATCGGCGGGACTTGAGGTGGGTTAGCTTGTAATGAATCAATTTGATTTTTGATATCGGCAAGTCGACGTTGAAAATCTGCTTGTTGTTGGCTTGTACTCAGTGATGTTGCCATTTCCAAAGCATCTTGAACACGGCGATAGAGCACTAACATTATATGTGTACTACAAGGTATCATCCCTGTATTGGATAATACGGTTTCTGTTTCATCAAGAATCGCACGTTGGCGGGCAAATTCAATCCTACGTTCAGCCTCTGCACGTTCTTTTTGTTGTTGTATTACGTTAATTCCGATAACAAGCAGTAATAGTGCACCGATGAGGATCAGAACCAAGGTGAATGTCATAGCTGTTCCATTATTTATCCAATTGAGCTAATGCTACAATAAATCAATAAACTAGCATAGTTATCTTAGCCTAGGTTATCATTTCTGTCGTTTGAAACATAAGACTTGTGCTCTATATTCCTATTTGCTTTAATTTTTACTATATACTATAACGATTGATTATAGCTGATACTGAGTGGTGCTATTTTAACCAATCCATTTCAGCCTGTTTGAGACAAGGACATAAGATGAAACTGCAACAGCTCAGGTATATTGCTGAGGTCGTAAAGCATAACCTTAACGTATCGGCCACAGCTGAAAATTTATACACATCACAGCCTGGGATCAGTAAGCAAGTTCGGATGTTGGAAGATGAATTAGGTATTCAAATATTTGGTCGCAGTGGTAAACATTTGACCCATGTGACGCCAGCGGGACAGCAGGTGATTAATATCGCCAATGACATCTTAGGTAAAGTTGAAAGTATTAAAAAAGTATCTGAGGAATATACAAAACCGGATCAAGGTGAATTGAATATTGCGACAACGGATACCCAAGCTCGCTATGCTTTACCCCATATCATTCGCCAGTTTATCGACCGTTATCCCAAAGTTAACCTACATATGCATCAGGGGACGCCATCGCAGATCAGTGAGCAGGCTGCCCGAGGTGATGCTGATTTTGCGATTGCGACCGAAGCGATGCATTTGTATTCCGATTTGATTATGTTGCCTTGTTATCACTGGAATCGCTCCGTCGTTGTGCCAAAAGATCATCCCTTGGCGACACGAACTCATATTAGTATTGAAGATTTAGCCCGTTTTCCATTAGTGACTTATGTGTTTGGATTTGATCGGGCATCGGAAATTGAGAAAGCGTTTAATCGTGCAAACCTTGAGCCGCGGGTTGTCTTTAGTGCTACCAGCGCTGATGTGCTGAAAACCTATGTGCGCTTAGGTTTAGGTGTAGGAGTGATTGCCTCTATGGCGATTGATCCAAATATTGATAAAGATTTAGTTGCCATCGATGCTGGCCATTTATTTGCCCATAGCACCACTAAAATTGGTTTCAGGAAGGGTAGTTTCTTACGAAGTTATATGTATGATTTTATTCAACACTTTGCGCCACATTTAACTCGTGATGTGGTTGAGAAGGCCGTCGCATTGCGTGATCAGCAATTAATTGATGAGATGTTTGCAGATAAAAATCTGCCTATGCGTTGAATAAGCTACGCTATTGGTGAAATTAATAAAAATGCCGCATCAATTGCGGCATTTTTATTGTGTTGAGAATTGAAATGACACGTACGACTATGACAAATCGACTTTATCCATTTCAAGCTGACTTAAAGCAATAACCGCTTGAGTGCGATTACGAACGCCTAGTTTTCTGAAAATGGCAGTGGCGTGAGCTTTTATGGTTGCTTCAGAAACACCTAAGTCATAGGCAATTTGTTTATTGAGCAAGCCCTCAGCAAACATTTGCAGTACTTTATATTGCTGCGGCGTGAGATCTGAGAGCTTACTGGCCATTTTATCAGTGCTGTCATCTTCGATAGGTATAATATCAGCACCTTTAGGTAGCCATAAATCCCCACATAAAACAGCGGTTAGGGCTTCTTTCAAGGTTTCCATCGACGCCGATTTAGGGATAAAACCGCTACCACCGTAGTGAATAGCACGGCTAATGGTATTGATATCCTCGTGGGCCGAAATCACGATAACAGGCAGCTCAGGGTAGTGAGAGCGCAGATGGATAAGCGTCGAATAGCCGTGGGAACCTGGCATCTGCAAATCCAGTAAAACCAAATCGTAGCTGACACTTTGTGAATCTAACACAGACTGCAACGCATCGGCACTGTCAGCCTCAAACCACTGGGTGCGCTCAAAGGCGCTACTGAGTGCTTGACGTAGTGCATTTCGAAACAATGGATGGTCGTCGGCAATAATTATATTTAAGTTTTCTAGCTTCATGGCTTTTTTGATTATGTTCGTGGCGCGTGAAGATTAAACCCAATGTAACAGAAAAGTAATCGAGGATCCTATTGGTTTATGCAGCAAGAAGGACAAAATTTTTATATGTTTCTGGTTGTTATACTTTTGTCTCGCTTAAATGAATGAATAAATTAGCCCTAAAACCTTGCTGTTAAAGGGCTAGAGTACGTTATTACGTAGTATAAATCTTATTCAGCCGTCCACACTTGGGTCGGATGGCGTTGTTCGTCTACCGCAACAAAGGTGAATACGCCACGGATCGCATGCTCACGGTGATCTTGGTACATGTCTTCGACAAAAATATTGACTTCGACCTTTAACGAGGTATTACCTACATGGATCACGCGGGCGATAAGCTCTGCTAAGGTACCCGCTGGAATAGGTTTTTTAAAGTCGATTCGATCAGAGCTGACTGTAACTAAGGCTTTACGGCAGAAACGAGTCGCAGCAATAAAAGCGGTTTCATCCATCCATGCTAGGGCTTCACCACCAAATAAGGTATTGTGGTGATTGGTGATAGAAGGAAATACGGCTTTGATTACCCGCGCTTCGGATTGATTGATTCGTTGTTCGATGGCATCGGAAAAAGCAGGGCGAGTAGAGTCGAGTGAATGTGGCATACGGCAACCTGAGGTTATGCATTTTCAAGAGGCGCGATTATAGTGAGTTTTCAATTTGAATGATATAAAACGACTATATCGTTAGGTTTTAAGACAAAACGAAAAGTAAAAAGGCTTCCAGTGGAAGCCTTTAGCGTTTGGTCATTGACTTATTTACCGAGAAGTTCACGCCTATCGCGTGAGGCTTTAGCCAGATCTCGCAGTAATTTTTCTGAGTCATCCCAATGTAAGCAGGCATCGGTAATGCTTTGGCCGTAGCATAAAGGTTGACCCTCAACCACTTTTTGATTGCCTTCCTGTAAGAAACTTTCTGCCATGATGCCGGCAATGGCCGTACTACCCGCGCGCATTTGCGCCATGATATTTTCAGCAACGACCAGTTGTTTTAGGTGATTTTTTTCACTGTTACCGTGGCTAAAATCAACCACCACACGCGGCGTTACATTGACAGACTCAAGTTTTAATCTTGCTTGTTCAATATCCTGCTCAAAGTAATTAGGTTTTTTACCACCGCGTAAAATAATGTGCCCATAAGGATTACCATGGGTACGATATACTGACATAGCGCCATCTTTATCTGGTGAATAGAAAATATGTGGCACTTTGGCGGCACGAACGGCATCAACGGCGATATTGATATTGCCATCGGTTCCATTTTTAAAACCCACAGGGCAGGAGAGTGCCGAGGCCATTTCGCGGTGGACTTGGCTTTCAGTGGTGCGAGCGCCGATAGCGCCCCAGGTGATTAAATCAGCAATATATTGACCGTTCACCATATCTAAAAACTCGGTGGCAATCGGCAATTTCAGCTCAGTGATTTGCTGTAGTAGCTGACGGGCAATACGCAATCCTTTATTGGGTTCAAAGCTGCCATCTAAGTCAGGATCGGAAATTAACCCTTTCCAGCCAACAATGGTGCGCGGCTTTTCAAAGTACACCCGCATTAAAATACAGAGATCGTCCTTTAACTCTTGATGCAGCACAGCTAAACGGCGGGCGTAGTCGAGGGCAGCTTGCGTATCATGGATAGAGCAAGGGCCAATGATCACCAGTAGACGATGATCTTCGCCCATAATAATGGCTTCAACTTCACGACGTTGCTGAACGAGGTAATCGGCTGCATCTTGGGTTAACGGGTACTCAGATGCCAGTTGTGCAGGTGAGATGACTTTAGCTAATAAGGAAGTGCGTAATTCGTCTGTTTTAATGGTCATTCAAAATACCGAGCTTGCGTGCGGCGCTTTTCGCCAGATTGCCTCGGATTATAACGAATCGAACAGCATTGCACAGTGCCAATTGTGTTAATTGTCGGCAACTGTGCAATGAATTTGATTTAAGTTAGACCTATTTAGCCTAAATCGAGGGACTCGATTGTCTCGTTCGAAATCATCAAGATTAGAACATATGACGTTCTAAGCCGGTGACATCCAAAATCTTAGTGGCGATTTCTTCGACCGAGTGGTTGGTGGTATCGATATAGGGAATACGTTCACGTTTGAACATCATCTCGACTTCTTTTACCTCTAAACGACACTGCTTTAAGGAAGAGTAGCGACTGTTTTCCATCCGACTTTGGCGGATTTCATGTAAGCGTACCGGATCGATGGTCAACCCAAACAATTTTTTCTTATTGCGTTTTAAGGCTTCGGGCAGTTTAAGGTTATCCATATCGTCTTCGGTGAACGGGTAGTTAGCCGCTTTTATACCAAACTGCATCGATAAATAAAGGCTGGACGGGGTTTTACCGCAGCGAGACACGCCCAGCAGGATCAAATCGGCCTGATCCATATGCTTCATGGTTTGGCCATCATCATTATCCATCGCAAAATTGATGGCATCGATACGGGCTTCATAACCCTGATTGGCTTTACCGTGGGTGCGGTGTAATACAGGCGATGCACTTACGCCTAAATGTTGTTCAAGTGGAGCGACGAAGGTATTTAAAAAATCGTAATCGAGACCTTCACTCGAATAAATGATGTCCCGAATTTCCGGTTTAACGATTGAATGGAACACTAAGGGGCGTTCGCCTGTTGTAATAAAACAATCATTAATTTGTCGTTTAACGTTTTCAGCTTTTGCCAATGTTTCAACAAATGGAATTGTAAGTGACTCAAATTCTAATGGAAATTGCGAGAGAACTGCATGCCCAAAAACCTCTGCTGTGATCGCTGTGCCGTCGGAGATGTAAAATACCTTTGGTGCCATACTGACCTCTTGTAGTAATAAAATTACAAATAAAATTATAGATTTACGCTTCTTCAGCGGGAGTGTAAAATGCCGCTGCCCTCGTGTGAAGGGGCCACTGAAATAAACTTGCGGAGATAGAACTGTGCAGCAATACGTACTCTGGTATCAGGAATTAGGCATGGGTGACGTCAACTTGGTTGGCGGTAAAAATGCTTCTCTTGGCGAGATGATCAGCAATCTAGCTAATGCCGGTGTTCAAGTACCTGGCGGATTTGCGACTACTTCTTATGCGTTCAATGAGTTCCTTGAACAAAGTGGAGTAAACCAGAAGATTTATGACATTCTAGCCACACTGGATGTAGATGATGTCAATGCACTGGCAAAAGTAGGTGCACAGATCAGACAATGGGTGATTGACACCCCATTCCAACCAGCTTTAGAGCAAGCCATTCGTGAAGCTTACGATAAACTTGCCGCTGAAACTAGCGATGCATCATTTGCAGTACGTTCTTCTGCTACCGCAGAAGATATGCCAGATGCTTCTTTTGCTGGTCAGCAAGAAACCTTCTTAAACGTGAAAGGATTTGACTCTGTACTCGTGGCGATTAAGCACGTGTTTGCGTCACTCTTTAACGACCGTGCAATTTCATACCGTGTTCACCAAGGTTATGAGCACCACGGTGTTGCCCTGTCTGCCGGCGTACAACGCATGGTTCGTTCAGACAAAGCGGCATCAGGTGTTATGTTCACCATGGACACTGAATCAGGCAACAACGATGTGGTGTTTATCACTTCATCTTTCGGTCTGGGTGAAATGGTTGTTCAAGGTGCGGTAAACCCTGACGAATTCTATGTCCACAAACCTATCCTTTCTCAAGGTCATAAAGCCGTTGTTCGCCGTAATATCGGTAGTAAGCTCATCCAGATGGTGTATTCCGATGATGCTGCTCACGGCAAACAAGTGAAAATTGAAGACGTTGCTGCTGAAAAACGTCGTCAATTCTCCATCAACGACGCCGAAGTGATGGAACTGGCTAAACAAGCAATGGTTATCGAAAAACACTACGGTCGTCCAATGGACATCGAGTGGGCGAAAGACGGTAACGATGGCAAACTCTATATCGTTCAAGCGCGTCCAGAAACGGTTCGTAGCCGTGAAGACGTACAATTAATTGAACGTTACCACTTAAAGAGCCGTGGCGCAGTGATCTCTGAAGGTCGTGCTATCGGTCATAAAGTGGGTTCAGGTGTGGCTAAGGTACTAACCTCTATCGCGGATATGGATCAAATCCAACCAGGTGATGTGTTAGTGACCGACATGACTGACCCAGATTGGGAACCTATCATGAAGCGCGCCAGCGCCATCGTGACTAACCGTGGCGGTCGTACCTGTCACGCGGCGATTATTGCCCGTGAATTAGGTGTACCAGCGGTAGTTGGTTGTGGCGACGTGACCGACCGTATCAAAAATGGTCAGTTAGTGACTGTTTCTTGCGCCGAAGGTGACACTGGTTACATCTACGAAGGTAAGCAAGAGTTCGAAGTAGTGTCTAACCGCGTTGACGCATTGCCTGCGTTACCGATGAAAATCATGATGAACGTGGGTAACCCAGATCGCGCCTTCGACTTTGCTCGTTTACCAAACGAAGGTGTGGGTCTAGCGCGTTTAGAGTTCATCATCAACCGCATGATCGGTATTCACCCGAAAGCGTTGCTTGAATTCAACCAACAGGACGCTGCCTTGCAGGAAGAAATCAACGAGATGATCGCAGGTTACGACTCTCCAGTTGAGTTCTACATTGCCCGCTTAGTCGAAGGTATCGCCTCAATTGGTTCAGCTTTCTATCCGAAGAAAGTGATCGTACGTATGTCAGACTTCAAGTCTAACGAATACGCAAACTTAGTCGGTGGTGACCGTTATGAGCCAGAAGAAGAAAACCCAATGCTCGGCTTCCGTGGTGCAAGCCGTTACATCTCTGAATCATTCCGCGATTGTTTCGCGTTAGAATGTGAAGCGATTAAGCGTGTGCGTAACGAAATGGGGCTGAAAAACGTTGAAGTGATGATCCCATTCGTTCGTACCGTGAAAGAAGCCGAGCAAGTGATTGAACTGCTGAAAGAGCAGGGCTTAGAGCGTGGTAAAGATGGTCTGCGCGTCATCATGATGTGTGAAGTACCGTCAAACGCGCTGTTAGCCGATCAATTCCTTGAGCACTTCGATGGTTTCTCTATCGGCTCAAATGACTTAACACAGTTAACACTCGGTCTTGACCGTGACTCAGGCATCATCAGCCACTTGTTTGATGAGCGTAACGAAGCGGTGAAAATCCTGCTGTCTATGGCCATTAAAGCGGCTAAGGCCAAGGGTGCTTATATCGGTATTTGTGGTCAAGGACCTTCAGATCACGCCGATTTCGCGGCTTGGTTAGTTGAACAAGGCATCGATACCGTATCGTTAAACCCTGATACCGTAATTGATACTTGGTTATATTTAGCCGAAGCGCACGCTTGATCTAGGCCGTAATTTTATCAAGGTGTTAAAAAAGCCGCTTTTTAGCGGCTTTTTTTTTGTTTATAATGGGCCGCATAACAATAATTGACTGAAGCCGCCCATGTTACCTCTGTTATCACATCAACAAACCTTAGAACCTGTTTATCTGGCCTATCTTGATGCTTTAGAACAAAGTGCCTATGAAGGTGATATTGATAAGCGCTACAGCGCGCGCTTAGTGCAAGCCACGGATAACTCCGTCTATCAATTTTTGCCCCAAGCGGTGCTTTATCCTAAACATCAAAAGGATATCGAGATAGCGCTTAAACTTGCTACGAAAGCAGAGTTTGTGGGTGTGACTTTTAGTGCCAGAGGTGGCGGAACAGGCACTAATGGGCAGTCGCTGACCCACGGTTTGATCCTCGATGTGTCTCGTTATATGAATCGTGTGTTGGAAGTGAATCCTGAGCAGGGCTGGGTTAGGGTTGAAGCAGGGGTCATTAAAGATGCGCTAAATGATGCGCTGCGTCCCCATGGATTCTTCTTTAGTCCCGATCTCTCAACTTCAAACCGCGCCACTATTGGCGGTATGATCAACACCGACGCCTCGGGCGCAGGCTCTTTGGTGTATGGTAAAACTTCCGACCATGTACTGGCACTGCGCAGTGTATTGATAGATGGCAGTGTGTTAGATACTCGTCCCCTCGATGCGGGTCTGTTATGTAATCCCGATAACGTGAGTGAAAATCCGCTTGGACAAAAACTGATTTCGGCTATTGCAAAGGTATGCCGTGAGAAGCGCGCGCTCATTGAGCAACAATTCCCTAAACTCAATCGATTTTTAACTGGATATGACTTAAAGAATGTCTGGAATGAAGGCTTAACTCAGTTCGACCTTTCACGCATTTTAACAGGCTCTGAAGGCACGCTGGCGGTTATCACCGAAGCGAAACTCAACATTACACCACTGCCGAGTGAGCGGGCGATGGTGAATATTAAGTACGATTCCTTCCAGTCTGCGCTGCGTCATGCACCTTCCTTAGTGGCTGCGCGGGCTACGGTTGTCGAAACCGTGGACTCTAAAGTGCTTAATCTTGCCCGCGAGGACATTGTTTGGCATTCGGTTTCCGACCTTATTCAAGAAGTGCCGGGTAAAGTCATCGATGGCCTGAATATGGTCGAGTTTGCTGGTGATACGGCAGAAGTTGAGCAAAAACTCGCGAGTCTTGAGGCTGTATTGACCGAGCAAATTGGTCGCGGTGAATGTGGTGTCGTGGGTTATCAAGTCACTCAAGATAAGGCCAGCATTGAGAAAATCTATGGCATGCGTAAAAAGGCCGTTGGATTGCTCGGTGCTACCAAGGGACGTCGCAAACCCATTGCATTTGCCGAAGATACTGCTGTGCCACCTGAAAAACTTGCCGATTATATTATGGAGTTTCGTGCGCTACTCGATAGTCACAATTTGCAATACGGTATGTTTGGCCATGTGGATGCAGGCGTATTACACGTGCGCCCAGCACTCGATATGTGCGATGTCGAAGATGAAAAACTGCTAAGGGTGATTTCTGATCAAGTTGCAGCACTGACGCTCAAATACGGCGGCCTGATGTGGGGCGAGCATGGTAAGGGCGTGCGTGGCGAATACGGCCCATCGGTATTTGGCGATGAACTTTATGGCGTGCTGCAAGATATTAAAGGTCTATTTGACCCTGATAACAGGCTTAATCCCGGCAAGTTAGTGGCGCCCAAGCAAGTCGGCAGCTTGGCATTTGATGTGGATAGTACCAAGCGCGGCAAGTTTGACAGACAAATTCCCGTTGAAGTACGCGATGCCTATCCCGATGTGATGAACTGTAACGGTAATGGCCTGTGCTTTAACTACAGCAGTTTCTCACCTATGTGTCCGTCATTTAAAGTGACGGGGGACAGAGTTCAGTCGCCTAAAGGTCGCGCGGGCTTAATGCGTGAGTGGCTGCGTTTGCTTGAGTCGGAAGGGGTCGATGTGAACGCGCTGGCGAAAGCTAAACCCTTAGGTATTTTGCAGCGTATGCAAAATACCATCAATGCGAAGCGCGATTACGATTATTCCCACGAAGTGATGGAATCGCTGAAGGGCTGTCTTGCGTGTAAGGCTTGCTCGAGCCAGTGCCCGGTTAAAGTGGATGTACCTAAGTTTAGGGCGCAATTCTTTAATATTTACTATCAACGTTATCTGCGTCCCGCCAAGGATTACCTGGTTGCGGGCATAGAAGACAGCTTACCTCTGATGGCTGCTGCGCCAAGGCTGACCAATTTCGCCTCGCAAAACCCACTCAGTCAATGGGTCATCAAAAAGGCTATTGGCTATGTGGATGCGCCAGCGCTGTCGGTGCCAACCTTAAAACAACGACTCGATGGCCATGCGAGCCGCGGCTATGATCTGGCGGCATTGCAGGCCATCCCCGCCGATGAGAGGGCAAAATTTGTATTAGTTGTACAAGATCCCTTCAACAGTTTCTACGATGCGGGCTTGGTGTATCGCTTTATCCAATTGATTGAAACCTTAGGATTAAAACCCGTTCTACTGCCATTTAAGCCCAACGGTAAACCGACCCATATCAAGGGCTTCTTGGATAAATTTGCCAAAACGGCGCAGTCGAGTGCGGATTTCTTAAATCAAGTGCATAAGTTAGGCATGCCGATGGTTGGGATCGATCCCGCCTTAGTGCTTTGTTATCGCGATGAATATAAAGAAATTTTAGGGGCTAACCGCGGCGCATTTGAGGTTAAACTGGCTAATGAATGGTTGCTTGGCATACTGCAGGATATTCCTACTAAGGCCATGCAAGATAAACAATTTACTTGGTTTAGCCATTGTACTGAGTCTACGGCTAAGCCTAATACCGCCAATGAGTGGAGCAAAATTTTCACTCACTTTGGCGCTAAATTAACGGCGGTGAATCTGGGCTGTTGCGGCATGGCGGGTACCTACGGCCATGAGGCTGAGAATCTTGAACGTTCTAAGACCTTGTTTGATATGTCGTGGAAAGACACTTTAAGCAAGATAGACGCGTCGCAGGTGCTAGTCTCTGGCTACTCCTGTCGCAGCCAAGTGAAACGTTTCGCCGGTTATAAGCCCAAACATCCATTAGAGGCTTTATTGGAGCTCGTTAAGGCGTAATGCAATTTGTATTAGGGATTGGATAATCCCTAAGGCAATGCCACACTAAACCAGTCGTCAGGCTGGTTTTTTTATTGAGGGGACGCTATGGAAAAACACACGGACAATGTTATCGACACGCTACAGGCATTCACCAGCAAGCCAGCGCCGGATGTTGTCACACAGCCAACGGCGCTGTGTAGTGAAGTCGCGTTATTTCGTATCCAACTCTCCGGTGACTGGATATATCAGGACAGCCCATTGCCGACCAAGTTTGCCAAGTTATTTGCCAGTATTTTACATGGCATCGATGGCGAACATTTTCTGATCACGCCAGTCGAGAAGGTGCGAGTCGAGGTGGATGATGCGCCACTGGTAATTGTCGATTATGTGAAGAATGACACTGCGCCAAGTTTGACGCTCAAAAGCAGTATTGGGACTGAGCACCATATTGCCGACTTCAATCGATTAATGCTGACCGACTTTGGGATTTATCTGCCGTTAGAACGTGGTCTATGGGGAAAATTGAGCCGTGCCTGCTACTACAATTTTGTGAATGAATTCAATTTAACCGATGAAGGTGGCCTCAGTGCTTAAAGATTTTGATTGTAATAACTTGGGGAGGCTGACTAGTTTATTATGGGTTAAGTGATAGTATTAAAACTAACCTTAGCCAATCCTACTCGGGTTTAGGTTTGTGTCGATTGGTCTAAATGTTGTTTTCGGAGGTGCTGTTTGAACCGTTATGAAAGCTTAGGCTATCTTGTTTCGCACTTAAATATTGAGCTGCAAAATGAACTCGATTTGCAGTTGAAACGCTATCAGCTCGACATTAAGTTGTGGCCAGTATTATTCGCGCTTTGGCAGGAGGAGGGGATTACTCAGACCGAGTTGTCCAAACGTTGTGATGTAGCGAACTATACTATGACCCGTTTGCTCGATCAGTTGCAGGTGCAAGGCCTCATCACCCGCCATCAAGAACTCGATAATCGCCGAGCTTTCCAGATTTTTCTCACCGATGAGGCCAAGGCGCTGGAGCAGGATTTGATCCGTGAGGCCGAGCGCGTCAATGAAAAGTTTCTTGCTAATCTTACTGAAGATGAACGAAGTTATTTTATTAAGCTTTTGAATAAAATAAATAAACTGTCATCTAATCCGTAAGTTTTATTGTGCTTCTTTCGGTTATTTACAGTGGGAGTAGCATAAAAAGTAACACTAAACTTGACCCCAGTAATAACCCTTGCTGCAGTAACCGTTGCCGCTGCATTAAGCTATTTTTTCCCTGTTTCAGACTAGTGATTAGCTGATTACGCTTATAAATACGGCAAGTTAACTCATTTGTGAAGGGGTCAATAAATAACTTACATAGGCATTGCCCACCATCTTTCAATTTGATCAAATGTTCACTTTGATGGCTAAAATTAAGTTTGCGCGAAACCATTTGGCCATTGATATAGACTCTCTCCAAACCCGACCAATCACTTGCTTGTAATTCAAGTGAATCTTTCCCCAGCTCATATTTGAAACTGACCATAGTGGCACCTTCTCCGTGACTGACGAGTAGTTAATTCAAGCAGAGACATATAGGGTTTTCCACTACAGAAAAGTGAATTTTACGTGGCGTTTTGGTATCTGATTGGTATTGAGAGGAATTTATTTTTTAGATGGATAAGTGGAGCGAGGGAAGTGGTTGAGGCGGACAACGACTCGTTGTCCGCCTACCGCATGATTAAGCTTTGGCCGCTTGGTAAATGGCACGGGCCATTTCGTCAGCTACTGCACCTGTCGTGCGGTTTTCAGCATCGGCCTTAGCAAAAATCTTCAGCAGCGTGTTGTAGATTTCTCTGACCTTAGCTTCTGATTTTGCTGCGTCATAATCTTTTTCAAATGACACGTTGATAATGCCGCCAGCGTTAATCACATAATCTGGCGCATACAGAATGCCCATTTCTTTTAACTGCTCGCCATGGCGGACTTCGGCTAATTGGTTGTTGGCGCAACCCGCAACAATCTTAGCTTTGAGTTGTGGTAGGGTAACATCGTTTAGAGTTGCACCTAGTGCACATGGCGCATAGACATCCACGTCTTGGGCATAGATATCCTGTGGAGCAACAACGATGGCGCCAAAGTCGGTAGCTACTTTATCCAGTGATGCTTGGTGAATATCGGTAACAATCAGCTGTGCACCTTCTTCATGCAAATGTTTACACAGGTAGTAACCTACATGGCCCACACCTTGAACGGCGATCTTAAGGCCTTTTAAGCTGTCTAAATCGAGTTTATGTTTAACTGCAGCCTTGATCCCTAAATAGGTGCCTAGTGCTGTAAATGGTGATGGATCGCCACTCTTGCCTTCAAGCCCTGCCATGTAAGGTGTTTCTTGATGGGCAATCATGATATCAGCGGTCGTGGTGCCCACGTCTTCAGCAGAATAGTAACGTCCACCGAGGCTATTGATAAAACGGCCAAAGGCACGGAAAAGGGCTTCGCGATCAGGACGCTTAGGATCGGCAATAATCACTGACTTACCACCGCCCATGGTTAAACCGGCGAGGGCATTTTTGTAAGTCATACCACGGGAGAGGCGTAATACGTCTGTCAGGGCTTCATCATCGGATTGATAATTCCACATCCGGCATCCACCCACAGCTGGACCTAAGTTGGTGTTATGGATGGCAACAATGGCTTTTAAGCCACTTTCTTTATCATGACAGAATACGACCTGTTCATGTTCATCAAAGGATACATGATTAAATACAGCCACGTGAAGTTCTCCGCTATACACAATAAAACGTCGATGGAACGACTTCCCATCGACAGCTCGTTATATTTATTGCAGAACCATAGCATTTAGCGATACTCTCAACCATGCATAATGACCGAATAAATAGATTATTTGTGGCAATCTAGCTTTCCACTTTACGTAAACGTAAGCTTAGAGATGCGAAACCAATTTTAACTGATGATATTTTCAGACATTAGTATGATTCGCGTGCTGTCCCAAGAATGAGAGCCGCGCTATAACAATAAGATAGGACGGAAGTATGACTGAACAAGCTGTCGATCAAGCTCAACCAACAATCTCTCCTGAAGAAATGGAGAAATTGCGCCAAGAGTGGGTCAGAACACAATTCCAAAAGGCGAACCGTTTTTTAGCGGAAAAAGGGGTCATCCCCAGCAAGGTTTTAGCCGATGAGAGCCGTTATCTTGCACCTTATTTAGCGATTTGGAAGATGGAATCCAAACGTCCTACGACCAAAACCTATTGGGTGATGTCAGGCGATTTACCATCGGATTTTGTGGATGTCAAAGTGGCTAAAACGGCGCGTGATGCGGTTCGTCATTTCTCGATGATGTGGCAAATGCAGGCTGAAAATTTGATCCGTTCAGGCGCAACCAGACGCGATGCAACCCAGGCAAAATTTGCCCAGTTATTAGTATCCCGTGCAGAGAGTTTATATCGTATGCACAATGATGAAAAACTGTGGAATAGCTAGATTTCCTTGTGTTAAGTCATAAAACCAAAGGCACTCGATTGAGTGCCTTTGTTGTTTCAGTCTGTCTCAAGCGTTGTGTTCTACGTTGAGCATACCGACGGTTTCATTCCATATTAAAGGATTACGCTTCTTCATCACTTAAATAGTATAAACCTTGATTAATCAGTTCCAGCAACAGCTGTTGTACTTCATCATGTTCGCATAACGCCAAAGCCATCTCGCTATCAAAGCTGACATGATCGCTTAACTGTACAAGCACCGCTTCGGGTGTATTGGGCAGATCATAGATTTCGCCATTAATGAATAAGCGCGAGTGAGCATCATTCTCTAAACGTAGTACTTTTAAACCGCCAATGCGATTTACACCAGCGCCTTGTTCAAAGGCATCTTGCAGATCGTCGATGCTATAGGCTTCTTCGCCTTCACAAATATCTAATTCGAATCGGTTTTGGCTTAGCAGTTTACCTAGCACAACCTGATAACTCGCAGGATCTTGGGCAAGCTGGCTTAACAGCGACATAATGCCGAGTTGATGATCTTGGCTAATAATGCCCGGATTTGCTGGCTCGGATGCGGAGGTAAAACGCTGTTGCCCCAAATTTTTGTCGAGTAAATAGTCGGCCACTTCGCTGACTAATTCTTGCTGACTGGGTGCGCGATAACCAATTGAATAGCTCAAGGCTAAGGTTAAGGTTTCACCGCAGTGTGGGAATCCTGGCGGAATATAAAGCATATCGCCTTTCTCTAACACCATATCAATGATGGGGTCAAAGTCTTCAACCAGAGGTGAATTAGGATTACCGCCACGACGTTGTTGTGGGGTGTTGTCACCTACGGTCCAGCGGCGCTGACCTTCGCCTTGAATAATAAACACATCGTAGTTGTCGATATGGGGACCGACACCGCCACTTGGAGTGGCAAATGACACCATCAAATCATCGAATCGCCAATCGGGGAGAAAACGAAAGGCCTCAACGAGGGGTTGTGAGTCGGGATACCAATGGTTAACCGCTTGCACCAATAATTGCCAGTGGGTTTCACCGTAATTGTCGTAATCCTCAAAGGGGCCTTGGATCACTTCCCAGTTATCTTTTTGGGTAACGACGATGCGCGAAGTGATTTCTTCTTCGCAGGCTAGGCCGGCCAGCTCATCGGCACTGATTGGATCTTCAAAGTGAGGAAAAGCGCCTTTGATGACCACAGGTTTTTGTTGCCAGTAATCCTTGAGGAACTGAGCAATATCGAGATTGAGTTTATACATAGTGTCAAAAAAGGCGACTACATCCTTAACAATGTAACCGCCTCAATCCTTATTTAGGCTAGATAATAAGCTAAGCATGTCAGCTTAGCGTTAAACGAAGCGTTAGCCGTAAACTGAACTTTAGTTAAGTTCGTCAACGAATGCTTCTGCACGGCCAATATAGTTGGCTGGCGTCATCTTCTTCAGCTCAGCCTTCACGTCTTCTGGCAGGGCTAAACCGTCGATAAATTCGGCAAGTTGCTTGGCGTCGATGCGTTTACCGCGTGTCAATTCTTTTAACTTCTCGTATGGCTTTTCAATACCATAGCGACGCATCACGGTTTGTACTGGCTCAGCCAATACTTCCCAGTTTTGATCGAGCTCGGCACGTAAATGCTCTTCATTCACTTGTAACTTGCTGATGCCTTTTAAGGTCGCTTGGTAAGCGATCAGCGAGTGGGCGATACCCACACCTAAGTTACGCAGTACGGTGGAATCGGTTAAGTCACGTTGCCATCTTGAAACGGGTAGTTTTGCGGCTAAATGTTGCATCAACGCATTGGCAATACCTAAGTTACCCTCAGAGTTTTCAAAGTCGATAGGGTTGACCTTGTGTGGCATGGTTGATGAGCCAATTTCACCGGCAATGGTACGTTGCTTGAAGTGACCTAAGGCAATATAACCCCAAACGTCACGGTCGAAATCGAGCAGAATAGTGTTGAAACGCGCAATCGCATCAAAGAGCTCTGCAATGTAATCATGCGGTTCGATTTGAGTGGTGTATGCGTTCCAGTGCAGGCCAAGGCTTGTCACAAAACGTTCAGACAGTGCATGCCAGTTCACTTCTGGGTATGCAGATATGTGCGCGTTGTAGTTACCTACGGCGCCGTTAATTTTCCCCATGATTTCAACTGCCGCGATTTGCTTGATTTGGCGCTCTAAACGCACGGCTACGTTAGCCATTTCCTTGCCTAAGGTTGAAGGCGAGGCTGGCTGACCGTGGGTACGTGACATCAAAGGTACTGAGCGGTATTCAACGGCCAGTTTTTTGATGGCGCTGAGCAGTTCATTGCAATAAGGCAGTACCACTTGCTCGCGGGCTTCAGTCAACATTAAACCATGGCTTAAGTTGTTGATATCTTCAGAAGTACAAGCAAAGTGAACAAATTCACCGACAGCGGCGAGTTCAGCGTTGTCTGCGATTTTTTCTTTGATAAAGTATTCAACTGCTTTCACGTCGTGGTTGGTGGTGCTTTCAATGGCTTTCACGCGAAGCGCATCTTGCTCACTGAAATTGTCTTTAATGGCATCGAGAAGCGCGATCGCTGACTCGCTTAATGGTGGCACTTCGGTGATTTCTGGGCAATCAGCGAGTAACTTTAACCAGTTGATTTCAACTTGAACACGGTACTTAGTAAGACCGAACTCGCTGAAAATCCCTCGCAATGACGCTGTTTTACTACCGTAACGGCCGTCTACCGGAGAGATAGCAGTTAGTGCGGAAAGATCCATGTGAAGCTCCTTGATGAAAACTTATTTTATTATAGGGTAAGACTTTTCTTAGCCGTGTCTAAGATGGCTTTTCGGGCAAAGACTAAGTGTCGACGTTTGCCGCCTAGTTGTCGCCATAACACTGCGCTGCGCATGGCTGCAAGCAGCAAGGCGCGGATTTTTTGTTGCACGATTGGACGTTGCAGACACACAGGATTGCCTGAGATCTGAATCTTAGGTCCAAGATTACTGATAATGTCGCTATAAATACTGGCCAGATTGGCAATGACTTGTTCGTCGGTGATCGCAAAATGATGTAGCTGACGATTCACTTGATTGATGCGTTCGGCAAGCATAGCTAACCCGGTGTTTGAACGGGTTAATTTACGTTCAAGGGCTAAAATTCCCACCAGATAGCGAGTTATTTCCACATCTTTTTGACTGCTATCCCCCAGTTGATTTAACACCAATTGGTAGCCTTTGTGCAGGCCAGCCTTATCTTGGTAGACATCGGCGGGGGTTTCGGGATTAGTCACTAAAATGGTGTGTAAACTGGCAGCTAGCTCATCGGTGTCGCTTTCACCATGACGGGCTAAATACTGAACTTGTGCAATGGCCTGCAGTATTCCTGCAAAGGCCATAGTACGATCATGGAGCTGTTCGTTCACGGTTTATCCTCTGATCAGTTGATCGATAATTCCGCCACCGAGGCACACTTCGCCATCGTAAAATACCGCTGATTGGCCAGGCGTCACGGCGGCAACGGGCTCGTCAAACACCACTTTGAGGGTATTGTCATCAAGATAGGTGAGGGTGCAAGGGATATCCTGCTGGCGGTAACGGGTTTTCACCACAATTTGGCTGCCATCGGCGGGACCTTTGCGGTCGACCCAGTGTAGTTGATTGACAAACATGCCATTGGACATCAAGCGCGGATGGTGACCACCTTGGCCAACAACAAGCACGTTACGTTTGAGATCTTTGTCCACCACGTACCATGGGTCATCATTGCTATTTTTCATGCCACCAATCCCCAGACCTTTACGTTGGCCTAAGGTGTGGTACATCAAACCTTGGTGCGTGCCAATGACTTCGCCTTCGGCGGTTTCGATATTGCCAGGTTGCGCTGGTAAGTAATTACCTAAAAATTCAGTAAATTTTCGCTCACCGATAAAGCAAATGCCGGTGCTGTCTTTCTTATCATGGGTAATTAATCCCATCTGTTTGGCGATCTCTCGCACTTCGTGTTTTTCGAGTTCACCCACCGGAAACAGGCTGCGTGCCACTTGTTCATGGCTTAAGGTGTATAGGAAGTAGCTTTGATCTTTATTATTGTCGACCCCGCGCAGCATTTGCGTTGTGCCATCGGCATTGTCGCGGCGGCGCACATAGTGACCCATGGCGATGTAGTCGGCATCGAGAATATCGTCGGCAAACTCTAAAAAGGCCTTAAATTTGATTTCTTTGTTGCACATGATATCGGGATTGGGGGTACGACCTGCTTTGTATTCGGCAAGAAAATACTCAAATACATTGTCCCAATATTCGGCAGCAAAGTTGACCGTGTGGAGTTTTATCCCAAGCTTATCGCAAACGGCTTGAGCATCTTTTAAATCTTCGGCGGCCGCGCAGTACTCGTCGTTGTCATCTTCTTCCCAGTTCTTCATGAAAAGGCCTTCAACCTGATAGCCTTGCTGCATAAGCAAATAGGCTGAAACGGATGAATCAACACCGCCGGACATGCCGACAATGACTTTTTTACCTGTATGAGTGGGTTCGATTGATGTCATAGATCCTAAAACCATTGAGTATATGTGTTAGCGAGTCGTGGCTTGAACCGTTGTCATTAGTGCATGACTCACTTTTAAATCTGCGTTTATTTAGCTGCGTAGTTAGGGCAGGCTTATTGGTGATCCGTTTAGCATCTGAGATACATCAGCCCAACATCATTAAGCACAAGATGCATGATGCTAAAATACCCCAAATTTTTAACCCAAAAGCGCAGTTAAATGCCTTATCGAATCGCGCATTTACGCGGGGGCGTATTCTATCACGCCTTGTTGCTTGGGGCTATCTTTGACATCCCTACAGACGCTGACTATTGAGTAATTCGAGCGAATGAATTTGCCCTTGTTGCAACTGTTTGCGGTAATCGTTGAGGCAATCGAGCACTAATGGACTGCGCAGTTGATGAGCTTTAGCTGCGATCTGCTCAAAGCTCAACCAATGGGCGGCATAAATATCCGCATCCTGTGGCTTAGGTGTGAGTAGCGTATCGACTTGCACCAAAAAGGTAAAACGCACAAATGCGAGGTCCTGATTGGCGCTAAATTGATAAATCCCGACCAATCCCTGTGGCTTGAGTTGAAGGCCTGTTTCCTCAAAGACTTCGCGCTCACAGGCTTGGATAAGACTTTCATTCGCTTCCAAATGTCCTGCTGGTTGATTAAAACGCTGCTCACCATCAATCCACTCTTCCACTAATAGATACTTGTCTTCGGTCGGGGCATGGATAATACAAGCAACTGTTACATTGGGTTTATATCTTGCTTTTACTGTCACAGTGATTACCTTTGAGCGGCTAGATTAGGGATATTGGATTGCTTGTTGGCGCAAGACTATTCGGTCTTTTGAGCCACCAGTATGCATTTATGCTCACCTGTCGCTAAATCATCTAGACTCCATTGGCCTATTTTATAGCGAATAAGTCTTAAGGTCGGAAAACCAATATGGGCCGTCATCCGCCGAACTTGGCGATTGCGTCCTTCATGGATTTGAATTTCAAGCCAAGTAGTAGGGATGTTTTTTCGCTCACGGATCGGCGGATTACGCGGCCACACATTCGGCGTCGCCATGATGCTGACCTTCGCAGGGAGTGTCATACCATCTTTTAATTCAACCCCTTGGCGCAGTTTGGCTAAATCGGCTTCCGATGGCACACCTTCCACTTGTACCCAATAGGTTTTAAAGGTTTTCTTTTTGGCTCAGTCAGTTTGGCTTGGAGTTGACCGTCATTGGTTAACAGCAACAGTCCCTCGCTGTCGCGATCTAATCGCCCAGCAGCATAAACGCCCGGAATAGGGATGTAATCTTTTAAGGTTTTACGGCCTTGCTCATCGGTAAATTGGCACAGAACATCGAAGGGCTTGTTAAATAAGACGATGATAGGCGCAGTTTGAGGCTTGACGCGTGAGGCCGATGAGTGTTTTTGAAGCCGTGTTTTGGGACTATTTTGTTGTGACCCTGTATCGCGCTGCAAACTTGCCTTGGCAGATTTGGCGAAGGAGCTTAGTTTACTTCCTTTGCTGCGGTTATCTGCCCTATGCTGCGGGTGCGTGGTGGATGCGCTCTGGCCGCGAGTGCGAGGTGTTGCCTGAGAAGTTAGCGGGTTATTTTTGTTCATGCAGTAACTAATTATTGTTCATACCGTGGCGAATAGTCGCTTAAGACAGTCTAGTCATTTTACGTCGTCGCCGATGATATACGACTGAACCTATCCGTTAGCAGACGTCAGAAAGAAGACGTGTTATTTATCTGCACACAGTGTACTTGGCATTCGCCGTTAGTGGAATTTGAATATTATTGTGAATGCTCTATGATGTCGGCCTGAAAATGTGATCTACGCCTAAATGTTTGTTAGGTATTAATGAGTCGATTTACCCACGTTGGCGAACGCAAAGAGGATGTTGCAGCGGGTTTATAGGTTTTATAGGGGCGTTTACGATTGCCTCGATAGAGAATTCCTTCGTGCCAATGTTTGTTCGTCATGATATAAAATTATTATAAAAATACTAAATTTTACAATAATGTAGGATGTAACATGAAAGATAACTCACCAACAATTATTTATACCGAAACCGATGAAGCACCAGCGCTAGCAACGCTTTCTCTGTTACCTATCATCAAAACCTTTACCGATGCAGCGGGTGTTGCGGTTGAAACCCGTGATATTTCTTTATCGGGCCGTGTGATTGCTAATTTCCCTGAAAAACTGACTGACGCGCAAAAGATTGGCGATCACTTAGCTGAGCTGGGTGAATTAGCGAACCAACCTGAAGCTAACATCATTAAACTGCCAAACATCAGTGCCTCAATCCCGCAGTTAAAAGCTTGTATTTTAGAGCTGCAACAGAAAGGTTACGACATTCCAAATTATCCTGACGAGCCAAAGACTGACGAAGAAAAGTCAATTAAAGCCCGTTACGACAAGATCAAAGGCAGTGCGGTAAACCCAGTGCTGCGTGAAGGTAACTCTGATCGCCGCGCGCCGCTGTCAGTGAAAAACTTCGCCAAGAAAAACCCACACTCAATGGGTAAGTGGACCAAAGAGTCTCAATCACATGTTGCTCACATGAGCGAAGGTGACTTCTACGGCAGCGAGCAGTCAGTGACGCTGGCTAACGCAGACACAGTTAACATCGTACTGTCGCAAAAAGACGGTCAAGAAGTGGTATTGAAATCTGGCCTGAAACTGCTAGCTGGTGAGATCATCGACGCGTCAGTGATGAGCAAAAAAGCCTTAGTGAGCTTCTTTGAGCGTGAAATCGCCAATGCCAAGGCCGAAAACGTGTTGTTATCACTGCACCTTAAAGCCACCATGATGAAAGTGTCTGATCCCATTATGTTCGGCCACGCAGTGAAAGTGTTCTTCAAACCTGTGTTTGATAAACATGCGTCATTATTTGCTGAGCTAGGCGTTGATGTGAACAACGGCTTTGGCGATGTATACGCCAAAATCGCTGGTTTACCAGCCGATGTCCGTGCACAAATTGAAGCGGATATCGCCGCCGTTTATGCTGAGCGTCCAGCGCTGGCGATGGTAGATTCTGACAAAGGTATCACCAACTTACACGTACCAAGCGACATCATTATCGATGCTTCTATGCCTGCTGCGATTCGTTCATCAGGCCAAATGTGGGGCCCTGATGGCAAGTTGCACGACACTAAAGCGCTGATCCCAGACCGTTGCTACGCGGGTGTGTATCAAGAAACTATCGCTTTCTGTAAAGAACACGGTGCCTTCGATCCAAGCACTATGGGCAGTGTGCCAAACGTTGGTCTGATGGCGCAAAAAGCCGAAGAATACGGTAGCCACGATAAAACCTTCGAAATCCCAGCCGATGGCGTGGTTAACGTGATCGATGCCAGTGGCAAAGTGTTAATGAGCCACAACGTCGAAGCGGGCGATATTTGGAGAATGTGCCAAGTTAAAGATGCGCCAATTCGCGACTGGGTGAAATTAGCCGTACGCCGTGCACGCTTAAGCAATACCCCTGCGGTATTCTGGTTAGATGCGAATCGTGCCCACGATGCCCAGCTGATCGCTAAAGTGAAGCAATATCTGCCTGAGCATGATACTAACGGTTTAGAAATCAGCATCATGTCACCAGAAGAAGCAACACGTTTCTCATTAGTACGTATTAAAGAAGGTAAAGATACTATTTCTGTTACCGGTAACGTACTGCGTGACTACCTGACTGACTTGTTCCCAATCCTCGAACTGGGGACCAGTGCTAAGATGCTGTCTATCGTGCCATTAATGAATGGTGGCGGCCTGTTCGAAACGGGTGCGGGCGGTAGTGCGCCTAAACACGTACAACAGGTTGAAAAAGAAGGTCACTTACGTTGGGACTCTCTGGGCGAATTCCTAGCTTTAGCGGCTTCTTTAGAGCATTTGAGCCAAACTGTGGGTAATCCTAAGGCACAAGTACTGGCGGATACTTTAGATCAAGCCATCGGTCAGTTCTTAGATAGCAACAAGTCGCCATCAAGACGTGTTGGTGAGTTGGATAACCGTGGTAGCCATTTCTATCTGGCGATGTACTGGGCACAAGCGTTAGCCGCTCAAACCAAAGACGAGCAGTTACAAGCTCACTTTATTCCATTAGCGCACGCTTTAAGCGCCAATGAGCAAGTGATTGTTGCTGAACTAAACAACGCGCAAGGTGCACCAGTGGATTTAGGCGGTTACTACCGTTTAGACGCTGCAAAAGCCGAAAAAGCCATGCGTCCAAGCGAGACACTGAACAAGCTATTAATTGCTTAACGATTTATCGTTAACTTAGCATTAATACTGAAAAGGCCTGCATCGCAGGCCTTTTTTATCAGACTCAATCTTCAAGAAAGTTGTCAATCGCCTAATAAAAAGGCAGGGATAAAATCCCTGCCTTTTAGATCATTGGCCTCACCATACATTATTTTGTTGGTGAAATGGCTGAAGCGTGCATTCCTTTTGGACCTTGTTCTACTTCAAATTGAACCGGTTGGCCTGCTTTTAGAGTTCTATAGCCTTCCATTTCAATGGTAGAATAGTGTGCAAAAACGTCCTCGCCACCTTGATCAGGGCAAATAAACCCGAATCCTTTGGCGTTGTTGAACCATTTAACAGTTCCGCTTGCCATACTTCCACTTCCTTCTGTTGTCTACTTACCAGTAAGATAGTAAAACCTGTATAGACGGGATTGTTTCACCGTCTGAGCTACAGAATGTAAGGAGTAAAAGCGGAAGTCAAGCTAAAATTAACAAAGAGGTAACAACTGATTAATTTGAAGATAGCAATTGGAAGAGGACAACACGAGAGGCTAGTATTAAAAAATGGGTAAGACAGGAAACATAGAGCACGTTGAAGAACGTGTTGAATCTGAGTTAATGCCACCTTCTATGTATAAGGTGATCCTTAATAATGACGATTACACGCCAATGGATTTTGTGATTGAAGTGCTACAAATCTTCTTTCGCAAGAATGAGCAGGAAGCCACAGATATCATGTTGACTATTCATCACCAGGGAAAGGGTATCTGCGGGATTTTCCCCTACGGCATTGCAGAAACTAAGGTGATACAAGTAAATCAATTTGCAAGACAAAACCAACATCCGTTACTGTGTTCGTTAGAGAAGGCTTAACCGCGCTTACTCTGTTGTCAGTTGTTAATTTTGGGGGTGCTTATGCTGAACAAAGATCTGGAAGTCACCTTAAATCTGGCGTTTCAGCAAGCCAGAGAGGCACGTCACGAGTATATGACGGTTGAACATCTGTTATTGGCTCTGATAGACAACCCTGCGGCTCAAGACGCGCTAATCGCCTGTGGAGCGAATTTAGATAAACTGAGAGATGAAGTAGCAAGCTTTATCCAACAAACCACCCCAATCATTGCGGATATGGATGATGATAAAGAAACCCAACCAACGCTCGGGTTTCAGCGGGTACTGCAACGCGCCGTTTTCCATGTGCAGTCCTCGGGCCGCAATGAAGTCACTGGTGCTAATGTGCTGGTGGCCATTTTTAGTGAGCAGGAATCCCAAGCTGTTTATCTGCTGCGTCGCAGCGACATCAGCCGATTAGATGTGGTGAATTATATTTCCCATGGTTTTTCAAAAAATGAGGACAGCGACGCTCATCAAGATCAAGAACGCATCGAAGATCAAAGCGAAGCGAACGAAGAACGCAGCATGTTGTCGCAGTTTGCGAGCAATTTAAACCAACTTGCAAAACAAGGGGTGATAGATCCGCTGATTGGTCGTGATCAAGAAATCGAACGCGCCATCCAAACTTTATGTCGTCGCCGTAAAAATAATCCATTGTTAGTGGGTGAAGCGGGCGTGGGTAAAACCGCGATTGCTGAAGGTTTGGCTTATCGAATCGTCAATAATCAAGTGCCAGAGGTGATGGCGCAGGCGACTGTGTACTCCCTCGACTTAGGCTCCTTGCTTGCTGGCACTAAGTACCGTGGCGATTTTGAAAAACGTTTCAAGAGTCTGCTTAAGGAACTCAGCGCTGATAAACACGCCATTTTATTTATTGATGAAATTCATACCATTATTGGTGCAGGCGCCGCATCGGGTGGGGTGATGGATGCCTCTAACCTGCTAAAGCCGTTATTATCGAGCGGCAACTTGCGTTGCATGGGTTCGACCACCTTCCAAGAATATCAAAGTATTTTCGAGAAGGACCGCGCATTGGCGCGTCGTTTCCAAAAGGTCGATATCAATGAGCCTTCAGTGGCTGAAACCACGAAAATTCTGATGGGGCTCAAGGCTAAGTACGAAGAGTACCATGGAGTGCGTTACACCCAAGCGGCGATTAACAGCGCGGCAGAGCTGTCGGCAAAACACATTAATGACCGGCATCTACCCGATAAAGCCATCGATGTGATCGATGAGGCGGGTGCGCGCATGGCTATGCTGCCACAGAGCAAACGTAAGAAAACCATCGGTCAGGCCGAGATTGAAACCATAGTAGCGAAGATTGCTCGGATCCCTGAAAAATCAGTCTCCGCCAGCGACAAAGATTTACTGCGTAACCTTGAGCGCAATCTCAAGATGGTGGTCTTTGGTCAAGACAAGGCGATTGAATCCTTAAGCTCGGCGATTCGATTATCGCGCAGTGGTTTAGGTACAGATAAAAAACCTGTTGGTAGCTTTTTGTTTGCAGGCCCAACTGGGGTAGGTAAGACAGAAGTAACCAATCAGTTAGCTAGTTGCCTAGGAATGAAGCTGGTGCGCTTTGATATGTCTGAGTACATGGAAAGCCATACGGTTTCTCGTTTGATTGGTGCTCCTCCTGGATACGTAGGATACGACCAAGGTGGTTTACTCACTGATGCTGTAATTAAAAATCCCCATTGCGTGGTGTTGCTCGATGAAATCGAAAAGGCTCACCCCGATGTCTACAACCTGTTACTGCAGGTGATGGATCATGGCACCTTAACCGATAACAACGGTCGCAAGGCGGATTTTAGGCATGTCACCTTAGTGATGACGACAAACGCAGGTGTTCAGGAAACGATCCGTAAGTCTATTGGCTTTACTCAGCAGGATCATACCCAAGATGCCTTATCGGAAATCAATCGAGTATTCTCGCCAGAGTTTCGCAACCGCTTAGATTCCATCATTTGGTTCAATCATTTAGATATGACTATCATAGCCAAGGTGGTTGATAAATTTTTGGTGGAATTACAAGCACAACTTGATGCGAAACATGTGTTACTTGAAGTCAGTGATGAGGCCAGAACCCTACTCGCCGAGAAAGGCTATGATAAGAGCATGGGCGCACGGCCAATGGCCCGCGTGGTGACAGAGCTTATTAAACGTCCATTAGCGGATGCTATTCTCTTCGGTGAACTGGAACATGGTGGTGTTGCTCATGTTGATGCCAAAGACGGTGAAATCGTGATCCACACCGAACGCCACGAGAAAAGTACCACTAAGGTTTAATCTCTCGCGAAAACCCAATAAAAATGGCTGCAATTGCAGCCATTTTTCTAATCTCACGCCAACAAAAAAACCCGGCCTCGCCGGGTTTTTCAACTAAAGGGGAATATTAGCGTGCGCGGAAGACAATACGACCTTTGGTCAGATCATAAGGGGTCAACTGAACTGTTACTTTGTCACCAGTCAGGATCCGGATGTAGTTTTTGCGCATTTTGCCTGAAATGTGGGCTATCACCACATGACCATTTTCAAGCTCTACGCGAAACATTGTGTTTGGCAAGGTTTCAAGGATAGTGCCTTGCATTTCAATGTTATCTTCTTTCGCCATTAATTATTTATCCCATTAGCCTTCGAATATAAAAAACGGGCGTATCATGCCGCAAATTCACCTTGCTGTAAAGGGGATGTGCCTAGCAAACTTGGGAATACTCCCAGCCTTGGGGGGTTAAAATCTGATAAGGGCGGTATAAGCGTTTGTAGGACATTTTCCGATTTGCATCAATTTGATACCCCAGATAAAGAAAATCTTTACCCTGCATTTTAGCCAATCTGCACTGGAGTAAGATCAATAATACGCCAAGGGAGCGGCGTTCTTCATCGGGGTCAAAATAGCTGTAAATGGCTGACAAACTATTGGGCAGAGTGTCTGTCACTGCTACAGCCACAAGTCTATTGCCATCATAGACTTCAATAAACGTGGGGGGCAGCCAATGACAGAATAAAAATTGTTCATATTGGGTTTTGCTTGGCGGAAACATTGGGCCATCGAAGTGGCGCTCACGGATGTATTTTTCATACAGGGCATATTGAGCCTCGGTATGTTCTGAGGTGATGCGCCAAGTTAAATCACGGTTATGGGCTAGGGTGCGCTTTTGCCGTTTAGACGGTGTAAATTCTTTAATTGGTAACCGAATTGGCTGACAGGCACTGCAACGGGGGCAACGGGGTTTATAAATGGCGCTGCCACTGCGGCGAAAACCTATGGCGAGTAGCCGCTCAAATAGTATTGGGTCGAGGGTTTCCTCCTGAATGACTAACAGTTGCTCCTGCTGACCATCGAGGTAACTGCAGGGGAAAATTTGGCTGATCCCAATGGCGATTGGGGTGTTACTCGCGTTAGAGTTCAAGTGTGACCTCACTTGGTATCCAAGCTGCAGGATTAACCGTGTTATCCCTAAACTGGGTTAAGAGTTGTATAAAGTTCGCGCGTTTAACGGGTTTTGCCCCTAAGCTCTCAAGGTGGGGATTCATTACCTGTGCATCAATAAGTTTAAAATTCATTTTGATTAAATGTTGTTGCAACACCGCCATGGCCGCCTTTGACGCATTGGTTTCGCGGTGGAACATGGATTCACCACAAAACACTTGGCCAATGGCGAGACCATAAAGCCCACCGATTAATCGCTCACCGTGCCAAACTTCGATTGAGTGGGCATGGCCATTATGGTGTAGCTCACGGTAGGCCATTTGGATTTCATGGGTTATCCAAGTGCCAGTTTGTTTACGCCGAGGTTGAGCACAACCTGCCATCACATCGGTAAAGGCATGATTGATGGTATAGCGCCAAGGCTGTTTTTTTAAATATTTACGTAAACTGGTGCTGATATTCACTTGGCCTGGAATAAAAATGGCGCGGGGATCGGGTGACCACCATAAAATAGGATCCTCGGCGTTAAACCAAGGGAAAATGCCGTGATAATAGGCGGTCAACAAACGCTCTGGGCGTAGGTCACCACCTATCGCCAATAAGCCGTTTGGATCGGTGAGGGCGAGTTCGGGTGAAGGAAAAGCTTCAAATTCGTGATTCAGAAAAGACAGTGAGTTCACAATTGCGTATGATTCAGTAATAGACCCTTATACTAAGTTAGCGGAAATTCGGATATGTGGAAACCTACACTAGCGAGCTTTATGTTTATTTGTGCTTTAGTGATTTCTCCGGTGCAAGCAGGTTACGATCGTAATCAGGCGGTGCCGGTCGAGAAAGTCCTCTATGGTGATATCAACTCAGTACGTAATATCACCGAAACCCAATTAATTGAAGACCGAAACCAAGGTTGGAAAACTTTCGGTGGCGCATTAGCGGGTGGTGTTATCGGCCATCAATTTGGTGGTGGCTCTGGCCAAGATATTGCGACAATATTAGGCGCCTTAATTGGTGCTGGAGTTGGCAATCGTTATGGCAGTGGCACAACGGTGCAATCGCTCAAGCTCGTGGAGCTGATGATCACTCAGGAAGACGGCACGCAAGTCATGGTGATCCAAGATTATGATCCTGGCATGGTGTTCAATGCGGGGGATAGGGTACGTGTGGTGTACCTGCAAGGTGGGGTTCGCGTTGATTTAGCCATGTAACTAAGCCATGCACCTAACGCGAGGAAATTAAGCCTAACTGCCAAACATTAATAAAGAACGTTAAACGGTGATGGAATGACAAGGACAGAACTAACCCAATATTTAGCCGATTTTTTGCGGATATCGGCCTTTAAAGATTACGCCCCCAATGGTTTGCAGGTTGAAGGTAAAGCAGATATCCGCACCATAGTGACAGGTGTGACTGCTTGCCAAGCGTTAATCGATGAAGCGATTCGCCTCAAAGCCGATGCGATTTTGGTTCACCATGGTTTTTTCTGGAAGAGTGAGCCTGAGGTGATCACAGGCATGAAGCAGCGCCGAATCAAAGCCTTACTCGCCCACGATATCAATCTGTTTGGTTATCACTTGCCCTTAGATGCCCATCCAATGTTAGGTAATAATGCGGTCTTAGGCCGCAAACTGGGGATCATCGATGCTGAAGCAGTAGAAGATGTGGCACAGGGATTAGTGTGGCGTGGAAAGCTCGATTTGCCCGTCAGTGCCAGTGAATTTGCCGCGACCTTAGACGAAGTACTTGGCAGAGCGCCGCTGCATATTGGCGAGAGTTCGGATGAAATCCAATATTTAGCTTGGTGTACGGGCGGTGCGCAGGATTATATCGATGTTGCCGCGAGTCTTGGTGTGGATGCGTTTATCAGTGGCGAAGTGTCAGAGCGTACTTTCCATAGCGCAGTGGAGCAGGGAATTCACTATTATGCGGCGGGTCACCATGCGACCGAGCGTTTTGGCATTGAGGCGCTGGGGCGTCATCTCGCTCGCGAATTTAATTTGGTACACCATTTTGTAGATATCGCTAACCCTGTTTAACAATCTTGCTTTATCGACATCTTGTAAATGAAAGGCGAGCCATGCTCGCCTTTGTCTTATGTAAATCAACCTTAAGTTCAAATCAGTCCTAAGTTTAAATAAGCCCTAGGGTCGACAGGATAAAAATGCCTAAGGTGCAGGTGAGCAGCGAGCAAACGGTGGTTAAGGCGATAATATTGGCCGCAAGCGTGGCATTTCCTCCCATGGCCCGCGCCATCACATAACTTGCGGCTGCCGTGGGCGCGGCGCTCATCAAAAACACTAAGGCAAGTTCAACTTCGCGATAGCCAAGTATCAAGGCGCCTAGGGTGATGAACAGTGGCGCAAAGATAAGTTTTAAGGCGGTTGAGAACCAAGTGGCATACTTTTCATGTCTGAGCGAGCCAATATCCAATGAACCGCCTGTACACAGCAGTGCTAATGGGAGTGTCATATTGGCAAAGTATTGCCCAGCATCGAGGACCATTTTCGGTAAGGGGATCGCCAGCAGATAAAACAACATGCCGAGTATAATGGCAATGATCAGCGGATTTTTGGTGATGGTTTTAATGATCACCGCAAAAGCGCGGCGGCTTGATTCCTCACCCTTAGGACTCAAGCAAATCACGGCTTGAATATTGTAGAGCAGCGTCATGGACGCCACATAAACGGCCGCTAAAGCAACGCCTGATTCGCCATAGGCATTAGAGACATAGGCTAAGCCGATAATGGCGGTATTGGCCCTAAATCCCCCTTGAATGATGACGCCTTGATCCTTCGGCTCGGGGAAAAATCGTTTTGTCGTGTAGGTTGAGAGGATAAAAAACAGTAAGTTGGCGAGTAAGCCATAACCGATTAATGGCGCACTGGCGGCAAGATCGTGATGCGAGCTGATGATGCTGAGAAACAACAGCGCCGGCAGGGTGACATTAAAAACCAGTTTAGAAGCGACATCAATAAAGTGTTCATCAATGACTTGGGTGCGTTTAAGCATCACGCCTAAGGCTAACATTAAACAGATGGGACCGGTTATTGAAGCAGAAAACAACAGCTGCTCAATGATATTGCCCATAACTTCTCCTCGAAAATTCCATAGTGCGTTGTCGCTGAATCAGTGCGGCTTAGCCATAGCCGCGATAGTGTCGCACTGTCAGTCACTTGTCGAGGCCACATCAACTTACGTTCCCTGATAAAGCGTAAAGGAATGTGTGTTTAATAAATAAGGCCGCATTAAATGCGGCCTTATGTCTACTTACCTGTAACTTGACGGGTGCGTAGTGTCGATTACTTCACCCGCATACCAGGCTGTGCACCTTCATGGGGTTCTAAAATCCACAAATCGCTGCCACCAGGGCCTGCTGCCAAGACCATGCCTTCTGACATGCCAAAACGCATCTTACGTGGTGCAAGGTTGGCAACCATCACAGTCAGCTTGCCTTCGAGATCCTCAGGCGAATAGGCTGATTTAATGCCTGCAAATACCTGACGGGTTTCGCCGCCGATATCAAGTTGCAGTTTTAACAGTTTGTCGGCTTCGGCTACATGCTCGGCTTTAACGATACGCGCAATACGCAGATCGATTTTAGCGAAATCGTCATAGTTGATGGTATCGCTAATGGGATCGGTTGCTAATGGCCCTTTTGGTGCTTCTGGCTCGCTCGTGGCTTGCAAGTTTTCCTTAGAGTCGGCCACCATAGCTTCAACTTTGTCTAACTCAACACGTTGCATCATGGCTTTAAATGGCGCAATTTCATGGCCCGCCATATCTTGGCCTAAGCCATCCCACGTTAAGGTTTGTTGGAAGAAGGCTTCAACGTCTTGCGCTAAGCGTGGTAACACAGGTTTTAAGTACGTCACCAAAATGCGGAACAGGTTCAGCGCGTTTGAACACACTTGGTGCGCGGCTTCCTGTTGATCATCTTGCTTCACTAGCTGCCAAGGCGCTGCATCGGCGACAAAACCGTTGGCGATGTCCGCGAGTGCCATGATTTCACGCATCGCTTTACCGTATTCACGGGTCTCATAAAACTCAGCGATTTGTTCTTGTTTGGCTAAAAACGCCTCAGTTAGCGTGGTATCCGCAATTTTTGCGAGCTTGCCATCGAATCGCTTAGTGATAAAACCTGCGGTGCGAGAGGCTAAGTTCACTAGCTTACCGACTAGATCTGAATTTACGCGCTGGGCGAAATCTTCCAGATTTAAATCTAAATCGTCGATACGGCTACTGAGTTTGGCCGCGTAGTAGTAGCGTAAATATTCAGGATCTAAGTGATCTAAATAGGTGCGGGCTTTAATAAAGGTGCCTTTAGATTTAGACATCTTAGCGCCGTTCACCGTTACATAACCGTGGGCATAGACGCTGTTTGGCTGGCGATAGCCTGATCCATGGAGCATCGCAGGCCAGAACAGACTGTGGAAATAAACGATATCTTTACCGATAAAATGGTAAACCTCTGCTTTAGAATCCTTCGCCCAAAATTCGTCAAAGCTTAGCTCTGGGCGTTTGTCACACAGGTTTTTGAATGAGCCCATGTAGCCGATAGGCGCATCTAACCAAACGTAGAAGTATTTGCCCGGTGCATCTGGGATCTCAAAACCAAAGTAAGGTGCATCACGGGTGATATCCCACTGTTGCAGGCCTTGTTCGAACCATTCGTCGAGTTTATTGGCCATTTCGGTTTGCAGTGCGCCGGAGCGAGTCCACTCTTTGAGCATGTCTTCGAAGGCGGGTAAGTCGAAGAAGAAGTGCTCAGTGTCTTTCATCACTGGCGTGGCACCCGATACCGCTGATTTTGGATTGATAAGCTCAGTTGGGCTGTAAGTTGCGCCGCAGGCATCACAGTTGTCGCCGTATTGATCGGGCGATTTACACTTAGGGCAGGTGCCTTTGACGAAGCGGTCTGGCAGGAACATCGACTTCTCAGGGTCAAATAGCTGAGAAATGCTCTTGCTTTTGATATAGCCATTAGCGCGCAGTTTTAAGTAAATATCGCTCGCCAGCACGCGGTTTTCGTCACTGTGGGTGCTGTGATAATTATCGAAGGCGATATTAAAATCGGCGAAATCCTGCTGATGCTCTTTGTTGACTTGAGCAATCATTTCTTCAGGCGCCATACCTAATTGCTGCGCCTTGAGCATAATCGGTGTGCCGTGGGCATCATCGGCACAAATATAGTGGCACTCATGTCCACGAAGTTTTTGATAACGCGACCAGATATCCGTCTGGATGTATTCCAGCATGTGACCTAAATGAATCGGTCCGTTCGCGTAGGGAAGTGCGCTGGTCACGAGAATTTTACGTTGTGAAGTTGCCATCTTGTCTCAAATATCGTGGTGGGCCAAAAATAATGGTAGAGATACTAACCGATTACAGGATGATTTTCATCAAAACCTGAGTCGATTGGGTTAAATCTGCGCTAATGTTTTTGTCATTATCTGGTACACTTGGGCAAATTTATTGGTGGGGGTAATTCTTTTGTCTTCAACTCAAACTGATTATCGTTTAAGTGACGATCTTCTCGGGCCAGTTCTGGCCATTCTCGATGCATATATCGACCCGTATTTAGCGAAGGGTTTAGTGAGCGCAGGATGCGTGAATAAATTGGCGATTGAAGGTAAGCGTTTGCAGCTTGGCTTAGTCTACCCATACCCTTGTATGACTCAATACCGCGATACCGTGATGGCGCTCACCAACAAGCTCGCTGTGCTGGATGCCATTGATGAGGTTGAGTGTGAAATCGATTTTCAACCTAAGGTGTATTCTGCGATTGCTTCTATCGCACCGATTGCCAATGTGAAGCAAGTGATTGCTGTCGCGTCCGGCAAAGGCGGTGTGGGTAAATCAACCACGGCGGTCAACCTTGCTTTAGCACTGGCCGCTGAGGGCGCACAGGTTGGTATTTTAGATGCCGATATTTATGGTCCTTCCGTCCCATTAATGCTTGGGATCCCCAACTTCAGGCCCGTTTCCCTCGATGGTAAACACATGAGCGCCGCCAGTGCCCATGGCATTGCCGCCCAATCGATTGGGTTTATGTTAAGTGGTGATGAAGCCGCAGTATGGCGTGGCCCTATGGCGGCGGGCGCGCTTGCGCAGCTGCTCAATGAAACCCAGTGGCCAGAGCTAGACTATTTAGTCGTCGATATGCCACCGGGCACGGGTGATATTCAATTAACCCTGTCGCAAAAAGTGCCAGTCAGCGGCGCGGTGATTGTGACAACGCCGCAGGATATCGCTCTCGCCGATGCCAAGAAAGGCATCACCATGTTCCAGAAAGTGAATATCCCCGTTCTCGGCATTGTTGAGAATATGAGTTTCCATTTATGTCCAGAGTGTGGCCATAAAGAACACCCCTTTGGTACGCACGGTGGCAGTAAAATGGCTGAGCGTTATCAAGTTCCACTGTTAGGCGCCTTACCGCTGCACATCAATATCCGTGAAGCCATGGATGTGGGTGCGCCGACGGTTGTGGCCGAGCCTGACAGTGAAGTGGCGGCACTTTATCGGGAAATTGCCCGTAAAGTGGGCGCCGAATTGGCACTTAAACAGAGCCAGAAAACAGTTTCTATTAGCGTATCAGATGACGAGTAAGGTTTAAGGGTATGAATTCTCAGCAGTGTGTCATTATTGCAATTGCTGGCGCGTCAGCATCGGGCAAGAGTTTAATTGCCAAGACGATTTTTGACGAACTTCGCCGCGATTTAGGCACAGATCAGATTGGGGTAATTAACGAAGACGCGTACTACCGCGATCAGAGTCATTTATCCATGGATGAGCGTGTGTTAACTAACTACGACCATCCCAAGGCGTTAGACCATCAGCTGCTATGCACACACTTGCAGTTGCTAAAGTCTGGCGAAGCTGTTGATATCCCTTGCTATAGCTATACCGAACATACGCGTATGGCCGAAACCGTTAAAATGACCCCGAAAAAAGTGATCATTTTAGAGGGCATTCTGCTGTTAACAGACCCTAAATTACGTGAATTGATGGATGCGAGCGTGTTTATGGATACGCCGCTAGATATTTGCTTCCTGCGCCGTTTAACCCGCGATGTGGCCGAGCGTGGCCGTACGATGGAGTCAGTGATTTCACAGTACAAGAAGACAGTGCGTCCTATGTTCCTGCAATTTATTGAACCTTCTAAACAATACGCTGATATTATCGTGCCTCGCGGCGGTAAAAACCGTATCGCGACCGATATTTTGAAGACTCGTATTCAACATTTACTGGCAAAATAACGACTAAAACTCAGGGAGTAAAAGGCAAGATGCGCTTAACCGATATCGAAATTGAACAGGCCCTTGATAACGGCACTATCGTTATAGAACCTCGCCCAAGCATAGATGCGATTTCTGGCGTCAGTGTGGATGTGCGCTTAGGTGGGCAATTTCGCGTCTTTAAGGATCATACTGCGCCTTTTATCGACCTCAGTGGTCCGAGTATTGAAGTGCAGGCGGCGCTCGATCGGGTGATGAGCGAAATCATCGAAATCCCCGACGGCGAAGCCTTCTTCCTGCATCCCGGTGAATTGGCGCTCGCCGTGACCTATGAGAGTGTGACACTGCCTGCCGATATCGTCGGTTGGCTCGATGGCCGCTCCTCTCTGGCGCGTTTAGGCTTGATGGTGCACGTCACTGCGCACCGGATTGATCCGGGTTGGCAGGGTAAAATCGTGCTCGAGTTTTACAACAGCGGTAAGTTGCCTTTAGCGCTGCGCCCACGGATGACCATTGGTGCGTTAAACTTTGAACGTTTAAGTGGCCCAGTGGCGCGTCCGTATAACAAGCGCAAAAATGCCAAGTATAAAGATCAACAGGATGCGGTTGCTAGCCGTATCAGTCAGGACTAATACCCTTGATTTGGGTTAATGGGGTTTCACAGGCAAGCATTGCTCCTATGGACAGGGGACTTGCTTATGGTGATGGCCTCTTTGCTACGATGCGAAGTAGCGAGTGTGGTATTTTGTTTTTTGAGCAGCATCAAGCCCGTCTTACGGCTGGCGCTGCAAGACTTGGGTTTGACTGGCAAATGAGTTCAGCCCTTGCCGAGCAGCTCAATACACTTGCTGCACAGTACCCGCATCACTGTATTAAATTGATGATCACACGCGGTGTTGGAGGCAGAGGCTATGCCCCACCTGAGCGGGTAAACGTTACGGAGATCGTTTCTGTTCATCCCATTCCTGACCATTATGCTGCGTGGCAACAACAGGGTATTCGTCTTAAAACCTCCGCAGTCCAATTAGGTCATCAACCCTTATTGGCGGGGATAAAACACCTTAATCGCCTCGAGCAAGTGTTAATCAAATCCCAGCCCTTATCACAGGGTTTTGATGATTGGTTAGTGCTGGATTGTACTGGGCAGGTGATAGAATCTTCGATGGCGAATATCTTTTTTGTTAAAGGCCATCGAGTGATTACCCCATCTTTGGCACGCTGCGGCGTTGCGGGTGTCATGCGCGAGCAAGTGATGTTAGCCTTACTAGCACAGCAGATGAATATTGATTGTTTGCCCTTTGGCGCCGAGCGTTTAGTGGAGTTTGACTCGGCATTTATCACTAACAGCATCTTAGGCGTGGTGGATGTACTGGCGATCGATTCGCACAGTTTCAAGCCTTCTCCTTTGACTGCCGATCTTAGACACACACTTTCACTCTCACTATGAAAAAACTCATTCTGATCGCAAGCTCTACCTTATTGGCCTTGCTGACCTTAGCTTGTTTGGCGGGTTATTGGGGTTACCGTACGATTATTGATTACAGCCAAACGCCATTAGCGTTAACTGAAGCCAAAGAATTAACCATTGCCCGTGGTACGAGTGTGCACCAGTTGGCGCAGCAGTTAGAAACCGATGGCGTTATCCAAGACAAATGGAAACTCAAATGGTTACTTAGATTGCACCCAGAGCTGGCGAAGATCCGCACTGGTCTGTACGAAATGTCACCCTCGCAGACGCTTGCCGACTTACTTAACGACTTAGTCAATGGCAAGGTGAAAACCTTTAGCCTGACCTTAGTCGAAGGCAAAACCATTGCCGAGTGGGAACAACAACTGGCAAGTGCGCCCCATTTACAACTGACCCCAGAGGTTTTTAGTGCCGTATTAATGGAGCAGGGGGACGATTCGGCATTGCCCGAAGGTAAATTCTTCCCCGATACTTACCATTACACTGCTGACAGTGATGCCAAGGTACTGCTGATTCAAAGTTACAAAATGATGGAGCAAGAACTCGCCAAAGCGTGGGCAGAGCGTGTGCCCGATTTACCGCTTAAATCACCTTACCAAATGCTGATCTTGGCATCGATTGTCGAAAAAGAAACTGGTCAAGCCTTTGAGCGTGATCAAATCGCCGGCGTCTTTATTAATCGACTGAATCTAGGCATGAAGCTGCAAACCGACCCCACGGTGATTTATGGCATGGGAGACAGATTTAAAGGCAATATCACCCGTAAAGATTTAGTCGAAGAGACACCGTTTAATACCTATCGGATTTTCGGCTTACCGCCAACACCGATTGCGGCACCGAGCAAGGCCTCATTACAGGCAGTGTCGAAACCAGCCAAGGTCAGTTATTTGTATTTTGTGTCGCGTAACGATGGTACCCATGTATTCTCGACCACTTTGGAAGAACATAACCGCGCCGTCGATATTTATCAGAGAAAGAAAAAATGACCCAAGCATCCGCCAAATTCATCGTTGTTGAAGGACTGGAAGGCGCCGGTAAATCGAGTGCGATTGCCCTTATTCGCGATTTTATTGAAAAGCACACCGGGCTCGCGCCTGTTTGCACCCGCGAGCCAGGCGGCACGCCGCTGGCCGAGCGCATTCGTGATTTAGTGAAAATTGCCGACCCAAACGATCCTTTATGTGATGAGTCTGAATGTTTATTGATTTATGCCGCCAGAGCTCAGCTCGTCGCCAATGTGATCAAACCCGCGCTGGCTGAAGGCAAATGGGTGTTAGGGGATCGGCACAATCTGTCATCTTTAGCGTACCAAGGCGGCGGACGTGGCTTAATGCCTTTAGTCGAAGCCGTAAGTAACGCAACGCTCAAAGGGTTTAAACCCGATTTAACCCTCTATCTTGATCTTGACCCTAAGCTTGGGCTGCAACGTGCAGCAAAGCGGGGCGAACTTGATAGAATTGAGCAGCAAGCCATCGACTTTTTTGAACGGGCGCGCGCAACTTACCTCAAGCTTGCCAGCGAAGATGAGCGGATTGTCGTTATCGACGCCAGCCAAACCATGGCCGAAGTGCATAAAGATATTCTGGCCGTGTTACAGGCGATGGCATGGTAGTGCAAAGCGGTTTTGATGTATTAACCCTGCCTTGGCTCGATGCGCCAAGGCAGGCGTTTTTAACCCAGTTGCAAACTCAAAAAGTCCCTCACGCGCAACTCGTGGGTATCGATTCTGCCTATGGCGGTGAACTTTTGAGTGTGTTTATGGCGCGCGCCGCCATGTGTTCACAACCCACTCCCGCGGGCGGGTGCGGTTTTTGTAAGTCCTGCCAGTTATTTGATGCGGGTAATCATCCTGATTTTTATCAAATCGAGGCCGATGGCCATCAAATCAAAGTCGATCAAATTCGTGAGCTTTGTAGCCGCTTAAGTGCGACTGCCCAGCAAAGTGGCCGCCGTGTAGCCATTATCCACCATAGCGAGCGTTTAAACTCAGCCTCTGCCAATGCGCTACTCAAGACGCTCGAAGAGCCGGGTAAAGACACCTTACTACTATTACATTCCGACACACCCGCACGTTTAATGGCCACGATCAGTAGTCGTTGTCAGCGGCTTCCCTTTGTGACGCCGTCTAAAATGTTGATCAAAAACTGGTTAATTCAGCAATGCCAGATCCAAGAGGATGTGACTTGGTGCTTGAGTGTGGTCGGTGGCCCATTAAAGTTGGCCGAAAGTTTGCAATCTGACGGTACGCAACCCAGTCGTTATCAAGCCTTGTTAAGGTTTCGCAAAGATTGGGCGCAAAGTTTGTCGTCGGGCCATCTGTGTGCTAGTTTGTTAACGATAAGTGAACAACAAATCATTGATGCTCTTAAGGTTTTATACTTACTCCTGAGACAAGTTTTATTGAAGTACGGCGACCAAGATGCGTTTGTGCAAGCGCAAATAGGGAACTTGGCGGCGAAAATCATGGGAATGTGTCATAGCTTAAGTGCAATGCCGAGTGTCAATTATTTAGGCTTGTGTCAAAGTTATGTCTTAGAATATAAAGAAATAACAAATAAGTAACATGCCATGGTCGATCTTGTCGTCAATTTTGATACCTTACATCAGCTTTACCGCGCCTATATGCCGTTTATCAAACCGGCAGGGCTGTTTGTCGCCACCGGGGAAACCCATTACCTCGGTGAGACCTTAACCATCGCCTATCGTTTACCCGGCGCGACCACCTCAAACGAATTTCGTGGCGTCGTTGTGTGGATCAATCCTTTGGGAGCATCGGGTGGACGTCCTGCTGGGATTGGTATCAAGATAGTCTCAGAGCCCGACAGCCATAAACACCATATTGAAAAATTGTTATCCCGTGAACTCGCCTCTGGTGACTTAACCTGCACGATGTAATGCATAGAGTGGTCAGCTAGGGTCGACACTGAGTATTAAGTGCTGAGTGAAGCCTTAGCGAAATTTGACCTCGATCCCATCGCTGAGTATCCTTGTGCTCCTTTTTGTTTATCTGCTTGGACATTGCTGTGCTTATCGATTCACATTGCCATCTCGATCGCCTGAAAGCGGCTCCCGATCAACCCACCTTAGAACTCATCCTCGCCAACGCTAAGGCGCGCGGTGTCGACTATATGCTCTGTGTCAATGTGCGCCAGCAGGGATTTGAGTCGATGCGCGACAAGGTTGCGGGTTTCGAGCAGGTGTTTTTATCTTCGGGCGTGCATCCGCTGGATGTGAAAGACGGCCTCGATGTGGAGCAAATTCGCCGTTTTGCAATGGACCCCAAAGTGGTGGCCATTGGTGAAACTGGGTTAGATTATTTTTATGCCGATGAAACTAAAGCCCTGCAACAGCAATGTTTTGAGCAACAAATTGCCTTGGCGGTTGAAGTTGATAAGCCGCTGATTGTGCATACCCGTGATGCCCGTGAAGACACCATCAACATGCTAAAAGCGGGGCAGGCTGATAAAGTCGGTGGCGTGTTACATTGCTTTACGGAAAACTGGGAAATGGCCAAGGCGGCGATTGACTTAGGTTTTTATATTTCCGTTTCAGGCATTGTGACCTTTAAAAATGCCGGTGAGTTAAGAACCGTGATCCGCAAAGTGCCGAAAGAGCGTTTATTGGTGGAAACCGATTCGCCTTATCTTGCGCCTATTCCACACCGTGGACAGGAAAATCAACCCGCCTATGTGCGTGATGTGGCCGAGTTTGTGGCAGAGCTGCGCGGAGAGCGTTACGAAGATCTTGCGCAGTATACCAGTGAGAACTTCTTTAACTTGTTTAAGGATGCGGCGCGCTTGATTGGGCGTTGATTTAGGTTTGCCCCTCTCTTGTGAGCACAATTTTGCTCATATTCGTTAAAACGCAAGCCCATAAAAAAAGGCCCAAAACGATTCTAGCTGTTTGGGCCTAGGGGAATGGCTCGTTGAAGAGCCGTGCGCTACAAACGAAAGTGCCATACAGAGCACTTTACAATAGACTCAGTGTAGTTGAGTTTAGTATGAGTAACACTTTCTCTGCCCCGTTTTTTAGGTTATTTCTCGCTAAAAAATCACCTATTTATAACCATTATGCCTGCGGTGGTAGCAATAATACTTTATCTTTCACTAAGTCTCTGGGCAGGTTGTTTTTTAATTTATTACCTAAATGTTTCGCCATGCCTAAAGGCGCGCCGCCATAACAGACAATCACTTCGCCCTGAGCTTTGCTGGCCGTATCGAGGGGAATATCTCGTCCCATCAAATACTCTTTTGCCTGCTCATCGCTCACTTCTACGACTTTAGCGCCGTTTTTTGCCCCCGCTTTAAGCGCTTTACCCGCTAGAGCAATAATCGCCTCATGGCGCACTTTAAAGCCATGTTTACTGTGATCGGCAAGCTTAACCCCAATCCGCTGAAAGCGCATTTTACCAATAAAGTCTTTAAATTCATGGGGAAATAGCCAAAACTCATCGTCGCGCACCATAATGAGATCATCGGGCAGTTCGATACCCAGATCATCGGTAAAATAGGCTTGAATGGCTTTGGCTTGTTTGGCACTCGCCTCCGTAAAGGGGAAATTCTTTTGCAATTTCGGCTCAGGCTGTAGGCGTGGTACCGAACGGGTTTTAGTCAACTTCGCGACAAAAAAGCCTTCGCTGTCGTAAATCTGTGGCCAAACGTGCAAAAAGCCTTCTGGCGTAGTGGCTTTGTCAGCACCATCAAATAATTGGCTTAAGGACTCAAATTGCACTGCATTGCCATAGGTTTGCTGCAAATATTCACATACACCTTGGTTTTCGTGCCGATTAAGGGTGCAGGTTGAATAAACCAAACTGCCACCCGGTTTTAAGGCCAAAAATGCGGATTCGATTAAGGCTTTTTGGGTTTCGCTAATTGCAAGAACCTCATCGAGCGACCAAGATTTTAACGCGTCCGCATCTTTACGGACCGTGCCTTCACCGCCACAAGGCGCATCAATTAATACCGCATCAAAACTTTCATACAGATACTCACCAAATACTCGGCCATCGAAGTGGGTTAGGGCGCAGTGACTCGCGCCCATGCGCAGCACATTAGCATGGAGTACTTTGACGCGACTTGCAGAATATTCATTGGCAACCAATAAGCCTTGATTATTCATCAAGGCGGCCATTTGCGTGGTTTTAGAGCCAGGTGCAGCTGCTAAGTCCAACACACATTGCCAATCTGCATTGGGGGTAAATAGTGCGATTGGCGGCAGCATGGAGCTGGCTTCTTGGATATAGAATAAGCCCTGAATATGCTCTAGGGCATTGCCGAGCTGCTCTTCTTCATCGTAGCTTATCCAAAAACCATCCTTACACCAGGGGATGGGCTCAAAGGTCCATCCTTTGGGCTGCATCAAACGCTTAAAATCTTCGCTGCTGATCTTTAAGGTGTTGACGCGAATTGAGCGACGAAGTGGTCTTGAACAGGCCGCAATAAAGTCATCCATTGACAGATGGGCGGGCAATTCTTGGGCAATTGTACTGATAAAATTTTGATTTAATTGAACCATAACGGAATTTGGCTGTGTATCAACTGCGGCAAGTATATCATAATCCCTTAGTGGGGCTGGGATTTTATCCCTCTACTATCGTTGGTTCAGATTTGCGTTAAATAAACAAAACGACACGAATAAACAGTTTGAATAACAATAAGGAAGGGGCAGAGTGCTAAATCGGGTGTGGTTAGTGTTTTTCCTCACATCGCTGTTGGCGATGGCTGTGCAGCTTTTTAATGGGCATATCGATGTGCTTTCCAACGCGGTTGAGGCCTTGTTTGCCAGCGCTAAACTCGCCGCTGAAATCGCCTTAGGCTTAGTGGGTGTGTTGTCCCTGTGGATGGGATTAATGCGAATTGGTGAAAAAGCCGGCGTTGTTGGGGCGATTGCCTTTGTATTTGAGCCGCTGCTGCGCCGCTTAATGCCCGAAGTGCCTAACGGACACCCCGCATTTGGCAGTATGACGATGAACTTAACGGCCAACATTTTTGGATTGGATAATGCCGCTACTCCATTAGGTTTAAAGGCAATGCAGGATTTGCAGAGTCTTAATCCGGTCAAAACCGTTGCCACTAACGCACAAATTCATTTTTAGTGCTCAATACCTCCTCGGTGACCTTAGTGCCTGTCACGGTGTTTTTATACCGTGCTCAGCAGGGAGCGGCGGCACCGGCAGACATTTTTTTACCGATACTCATCGCAACCTCTGCCTCGACATTAGCAGGGCTTCTGATTGTCGCCTTTGTGCAGCGCCTTTCACTACTCAATGCCGTGGTACTCGGATATGGCGCTGTGCTGCTGTCGGCATTAGTCGCCAGTGGTTTTTATTTGATGACCTTAACGGCAGACGCGATTGGCACAGTGTCGACCGCCTTGGGCAACGGGGTATTGCTACTGTTAGTCTTCAGTTTTGTGCTGGTGGCGGGCGTGCGAAAAGTAGCTATTTATGATGAGTTTATCGAAGGTGCCAAAGCGGGGTTTAACCAATCGATCCAACTAATCCCGTATCTTCTAGCCATGCTGCTGGCGATTGGTTTACTTAGGGCATCGGGCGCGTTGGATTACCTGCTGCAACTGATTGCGAGTTGCGTGAGTCTTTTCGGGTTTGATACTCGCTTCGTCGATGCTATGCCTACAGCGTTGATGAAACCCTTTAGTGGTTCGGGCGCGCGGGCGATGATGCTCGAAACCATGGCACACCACGGAGTGGACTCCTTTGCTGGTCGATTGGCGGCGATTTTCCAAGGCAGCACTGAAACGACTTTCTATGTGCTGGCGGTTTACTTTGGTTCAGTGGGTATTCGTCATGGGCGCCATGCGCTCGCCTGTGGTCTAACGGCGGATTTTGCAGGGATCAGTGCGGCTATTGCTGTCTGTTATTGGTTCTATGGATAAGCAGCGTTATATGATAAAAATCAGGCGCATTGGAACTGACCAAATGCGCCTGATGTTAATGTCGCGTTTAAATACTTTAGCGTTTCAGCTTACATCAATAGCGCGATTATTTATTGCATGGGAGGCTATTGCGCCGGAGCCCATTCTTGCCATTCACGCTCGGCTTTATGCTGCAGTTTAATCACTGCGCCTTCGCTGAGGCGGTTACTCTCTTGAGTTGTTTCTTTAGTTGCAACATTAATGCCGCCCGCTAATAGGGTTTCGAGCGAACCGGCTTCAATTTGCGCACCAGAGAAAATACCTACATCGACCTTGATACCTGAGGCGTCCCAGAACTGGCTGCTCTGATTCACTAAGTGACTGTACTGGGGCTCAATGTGCGCTTGCATCAGTACACTGTTGCCTGGAGACGATAGGCTATAACCATCGATTTGCCCGATTTTAATGCCACGGAAGAAAATAGGCGTGCCAACTTTCATCGAGCCAAGGTTACTATCTTCTAAGGTAAATTTAAGCGCATCTTCGGCCACGTTAGCATAGCTACTCTCAACCAGTTTGGCTTGGAAGTGGGTGGCTTTTTGCGTGCTCTTACCCGGTAACACGCCAATATAAGGCCCGGTGATTAAGGTTTCAGGGGCTTTAATGCCTGCTAAGGAGATTTGCGCCTCGACCATATGATACTCAGTATCACTGCGGCTGAAATGCTCGGCATAGTCACCATAGAGATAGGCGGTGGCTGTAAGGGTAGTTAAATCGGTATTGAGCTTAACTTGCGTCACTTCACCCACCTGATGACCTTGGTAACGAATGGCGGCTTTTGCAGCCAATTTTGCCGAGGCGGGTAAGGTGAGTTTGATGGCTTGAGCCTGCGCTAAGGCGAGCTGTTTACTTTCGTATAGTTTAAGTGCCGCATTAGGCTCAGTCGTTGAACTGTCCAATAAACCTAAGCTGATGCTGCCCTTTAACGCGCCTTGTAGTGGAGCAACGGCGACATCAATACCCGCAAGACTGGCGCTGACATCCACGGCACTGTTACGCCAAAAGACTTTAGGTTTTTGCACTAAGGGTTGGAACTGCTTATCAATAGCGATCTTAATCGCAAAGTCTTCGGTTTTACCCTGCCAGTTGACCGACTCCACGCTACCAATTTGCATTTTTTTATAGTAAATCGGAGATCCTTGACTAACATCGGCGCCATCAGCACTGATGAGAGTAAAGTATAAACGCTGTTGACGGACAAAGAATTGCTTAGCTTCATCCATTGAGCTAAAGAGTGGCAAACGCGCATTTGCCGCCAGCGAGGTATTACTGGTACCAGGGATCAGACTCACCGCGCCTTTAGTTAATGTCGCTAGATCGCGTGCTTTGACCGATACACCATCAAGAGACGCATCGACGCTCAACGCTGATTCGGGAACAAAATAGCTATCACTGCGGATTAAGCTGGCAAATTCAGGTTGCAGCTCGAGTAGATATTCAACGGCCGACAGATCTTTGGTTAATTTCACCTCGAGCACCTGACCGATAGGTAATTGCTTGTAACGCACTTCGGCGCCAGCGGTTAAGCCCATGTTTTCGGGCGAGGTTATTGTTGCCTTAAGTTTTTTCGCTTGTAGCACATCAGGAGCTGAGGATTGCAAGGCAAAACTACTTGGCAGTGCCGAATTAGCATGGGTGCCGGGTAAAAAGTTAATCACGCTTCCTGTGAGTAAACGCTCGGGGTTTTTGATCCCAGAGAGCGAAATATCGGCGCCCTCAAGCCAAAACTGGCCGTCCCGAGTTAAAAGGTTAGCGTATTCAGGCTCAAATTTTGCCACCGCAGTCACACCTGCAGCGGTGAGTTGCTTGCTTTGAACTGCACCAATGGTGATGCCGCGATATACAATACGAGTGCCTTTATCAATAGCATTGCCATCACTCATGGTCAGACTGACTTCAATCCCGCCAAGGGCGCTGGTTTCGGAATCATAGAGAGCAAAACTGTCGCCATTTTGTGCCGCAGGCGCTTTTTCATCGGAACTGAAACTCACGCCACCCGCAAGGATAGAAGCAAGGCTCTCAGTGTTGACTTTAATGCCCGCTAAACTAGCATCGACTTTAACGCCTGACACATTCCAAAAGTGAGAGTTTTTCTTCACTAAACGTGCATATTGCTCTTGGATAAAGGCGCTGATAATCACTCTAGCGTTGCCGTCTAAACGATAGCTGACCACGCTGCCCACAGGGATTTGACGGAAGAACACTGGCGAGCCCACATCTAATGAGCCGAGTTTATCGGCCGTCAGTTCAATCATTACCCCTTCCGAGCCAATTTGCATTGGTGGCGGTTGGCGTTCTGCCTCAAACAAAGTGGCGGCATTGCCTTTGCCTGGTTGGATTGCAATATAGTTGCCTGAAAACAGCGCATCCAGACCTTCAACGCCTGTGATGCTGGCCTTTGGGGTAACTAACCAGAAGAGGGTTTCTTTATTTAAGAAAGGCTTAGCGCGATAGTCCATCATCACCTTCACGTTAACGCCTTTAAGATCATCATCAATACCGATATCTTTTACCTTACCAACGGTTAAGCCTTGGTATTTGACTAAGGTTTTGCCCACGTCGATCCCAGTGGCACTGGGGAAGTGGATTTGAATTTCAATGCCCGATTCTTTGATGCTCTTAATACCCAGCCATGCGCCAAGCGCGAGCGCCACAATCGGGAGCAGCCAAATCGGCGAAAAGAGCTTTTTCTTCACAACTTTTGGCGATTCAATTTGTGTCATCTTGAGGTTCCAGTCGATCCCAGAGTAAACGAGTGTCTAAAACTTTTGCGGCAAGTTGCGTCAGTAAAATCACCAATGCAAATGCCGTGGCCGCGGGTGCAGGCTTTGCATCGAGTAATTGCCCCATATTCACTAGGGCAACGGTCAGCGAGATCACAAATAAATCGAGCATCGACCAGCGGCCAATCCACTCAATAACATGAAATCCCACCATAAGTTTTTGCTTTGAAATTGGCAGGTTGAAACTGATAGCACACAGATAAGTGGCTAAGCCGATAATCTTTACCCAAGGCACTAAAATACTGGCAATAAACACAATAATGGCGATGGGTAACATGTCCGATTGGACTAAATGAACAATTCCGGAAAAGATCGTATCGTGACGCACCTTTCCCTGATTGGTGAGCACCGTAATGGGATAGAGGTTGGCTGGAACCAATAAAATGGCGGCAGTAATAAGCAGCGCCCAACTTTTTTGTAAGCTGTTGTAATCGCGGACCTGTAATTCTGATTCACAACGACTACAGTGGCTATCCTCACTGCTATTGAGTTGCCTACAAACGCGGCACAAACACAGGCCTAAATCCTTTCCTTGCTGCTTCATATCAGTGATGTTCCTGCATAAGAAGACCCCACATATGCTCAATATCATATTCACGCTGTAAAAACAGGGTGACTAAAAAAAGCATGGTGAAGCAAAAGGTACCCATTCCAAAATAAATATCCGAAAAATCAGACAATTGAAATGATGAGACGAGGAAGCTAATCACATAAATCTCAAGCATTGTCAGCTGCGAAAGGAACCCCTGAAATGTGAGTAATTGTTTGAGACTATGGCGCCAAAACGGGCTCGCAAGCCCCCATTTTATAATCAAAATTTGCGCAAGAATCGATAGGATCAATAAACCAGGGCCAACCACTGCGGCAGCAAGGACGGCTAATCCCACTACCCAATAACCTTGTTCGAAGACGGCAAAAGCGCCTTGAAATACCGTTGTTGTGCGAATACTGCCCAGAAAATGGATTTCTAGCACAGGAAAAAAGTTAGCAGGAAAATAAAACACCAACGCGGTAATGCACAGTGCCAACATGCCATTTACTGAACAGTATGGAGTGTCATAAAGTGCGGTGTTGCAACGCGGACACAACGCTCTGACCCCTGTTGGGAGGGCTCGTTTCCGAATGGCCAAGTCGCAGGAACGACAGAGGATTACAGAGTTTTCTGCTGTATTGTCATGCATATAAAAATATTATATTAGCCCCAAAGCCACTGAGATTGAGCAAATAATCCGAAAACAACAAATTATAAGGTGAGATATCAAATTGATTGACCCATCTCCACAACATAAAGCGCAGTCATAATATCAGAATAATCAGAACACTTGCATCACTAGTTCACTTTATGTCATTCTGGTTACTGTATATAAAAACAGTGCGAGGGCGGTCATGGCAGTTATTACACAGTTTGTCGTGGTAAGAGAAGGGGTAGAAAAGATGACATTCACATCGAAAAAGGAGGCTGATGCCTACGATAAGATGCTCGACATCGCTGATAACCTCATTCCATTTATTCAGAAAGCGGAACTTGGGATTGATGAAAGTCTAACCGAACAGCTCGCATTCTATTTTGCTAACAATAAAGATGAGCTAACAAACTTGCTTAAAGGCGTGGTTCAAGTTAATAGTACGCCAACAAAACCAAACACAGCCAAAAAAGCGTCTAAGAAGGACGATGCTGCTGAATAATTTTTAGGAAGCATATGAAACCGCAATTTTATGAATCACTGAACCGTCAAGCGTTAGCGTTACTCGAAGGCGAAGATGATTTAGTGGCTGCTATGGCTAACTTTTCAGCCCTGCTTAATGACAACCTAACCGAACTAAACTGGGTAGGTTTTTACGTTATGCGCGGCGAACAGTTAGTATTAGGCCCATTCCAAGGTAAAGTGGCTTGTACCCGCATTCCGATGGGTAAAGGCGTGTGTGGCACTGCAGCACTGGCTAATCAAACTCAACGGGTTGCCGATGTGCATCAATTCGATGGACATATCGCCTGCGATGCGGCCAGTAATTCCGAAATTGTTATCCCTGTTCGCGCTAATGGTCAGGTGATTGCTGTACTGGATATTGATAGCCCTATTTTTGACCGCTTTGACGAAGAAGACCAAAAGGGCTTGGAATTATTGGTAAAAAGCTTCGAAAACTGCCTATTTGCTTAATTTGCGTACAATAACGCATAATTCATAGTCGCAATCGGTGGCGTGCGCCTTATAATAGCGCATGCCCTGATAAGGCTTGTTTGGGCATTGCCCGAATAAACCTGAGAGGTTTAGCCGTAAAAAATGGTTAACTGATATTTTTTAACTTTAGTTAACTCGGCGAGAATGTTAATTTGTACTTTGGCTCAATTGTGAGCTTAACCAAGATAAACGACACGTAAGAAGCTGATTTATATCACCTCGAATTCGATGTCCCTTTTTAACTGTGGAAGTAATGATGGAATCAACAGATAAGTTGACCGACACCAACGCAATTTTGGCGTATTTGTATGAAACATTTCCTTTGTGCTTTATTGCTGAAGGTGAAACTAAGCCATTAAAAATCGGATTGTTTCAAGATTTGGCTGAAAGGTTGGCTGATGATTCTAAAGTCAGTAAAACTCAACTGCGCGTGGCGTTAAGACGTTACACTAGCAGTTGGCGTTACCTCAAATCGGTAAAAGCTGGTGCCCAGCGTGTGGATCTTGATGGTCAGCCTTGTGGCGAGCTAGAGCAAGAACATATCGATCATGCTCAAGCCATGTTGAAAGAAAGCCAAGAAAAAGCCAAAGCTAAGCGTGCTGCTCAAGCTGCCAAAGTGGCTCCGGCTGGCAAAGCTCCAGCGAAAAAGGCCCCTAAGAAAGTAGCTGTTCCTGCCCGCAAGACTGAGCGTCCTGCCAAAGTGGCTCCTAAGGCTGAACCTGCTGTTAACTTAGTCCAAGCGCAATTGACCGATTTAGCTAAGAAACAGCGTGTCAATGTTAAGTTAGGTATGACGCCAGTAGCCGGCGTGATCACTGACATTAACAAAGAAGACATTCATGTTCAGCTTGATAGCGGCTTAACGATAAAAGTGAAAGCAGAACATATTCTGCTGTAATCATTTAATCTAACGGAGTAACTTGTTGATGCGAAAACTCATTTTGGCTACATCCATCGCCACTGTTTTTGTCGGATTCTCGGCTTGGGCTGTGCCTCCTACGATTCAAATCAGCGAGTTACCCACTCTCAAGCAGGAAGCGCAGCATAAAGTGGCCAGTAAACGAGTGACAGATTTATACACTCGTTCGCATTACCATCGATTTGCGCTCGATGACGCGTTTTCTGCGCAGATTTTTGACCGCTATTTACAGCAACTTGATTACCGTCGCAATGTGCTGACCCAAGCCGATGTCGACAGTTTTAAGCCTTATATCAATCAGTTTGACGATATGCTGAGTTCAGGTGAACTCGACCCTGCCTACAAAATGTTTGATTTGGTTCAAAAACGTCGCTACGAAGGCTTTGTGTACGCGCTTTCTCTGCTCGATAAAGAAATGGATTTTACCGTTCCTGGTGATGCCTACGAGTACGATAGGGAAGATGTCGCTTGGCCAAAAGATCAAGCTGAAATCAATGAGCTTTGGCGTCAGCGAGTGAAATACGATGCGTTGAATCTCAAGCTTACTGGCAAAAAATGGCCTGAAATTGTTGAGATTCTGCAAAAACGTTATAACAACGCCATCAAACGTTTGACTCAGACCAATAGTGAAGATGTGTTCCAAGCGGTGATGAATGCATTTTCTCGCAGCATTGAGCCGCACACTAGCTATTTATCCCCCCGTAATGCTGAGCGTTTCCAAATGGAAATGAACTTGAGCCTAGAGGGTATTGGCGCGCAGTTACAGCTCGAAGATGATTACACTGTGATTAAGAGTTTAATCGCAGGTGGTCCTGCCGCTGGCAGTGAAAAACTGTCACCAGAAGATAAGATTGTTGGTGTTGGCCAAGAGGGTGGCGAGATCGTTGATGTTATCGGCTGGCGTTTAGACGATGTCGTTGAGCTCATCAAAGGTCCTAAGGGCAGTAAAGTCGTTTTGCAGATTTTACCGAAGAAAGGTGGCTCAAATGCTAAGCCGTTTAACGTCACTTTAGTACGTGACAAGATTCGCTTAGAAGACCGTGCCGCGACTTCTAAAATCATCGAACCTAAAGACGGTGAATACGCCAATCGTAAAGTCGGAGTTATCCAAATTCCTGGATTCTATATGAATTTATCCCAGGATGTGGAAAAGGAACTCGTTAAACTCAACGAAGCAAAAGTCGAAGGTGTCGTTATCGATTTACGTGGTAATGGCGGCGGTGCATTAACCGAAGCCGTGTTACTGACCGGACTCTTTATTGACATGGGCCCTGTGGTGCAAATCCGTGACGCCGATGGCCGTGTGTCAGCTCACCGCGATAACGATGGCAAGACTACCTACGCAGGTCCGTTGACCGTGATGGTTGACCGTTACAGCGCATCAGCTTCTGAGATTTTTGCAGCAGCATTGCAGGATTATGATCGTGCATTGATTGTTGGTGAGTCCAGTTTCGGTAAAGGCACAGTGCAACAGCATAAGAGCCTAGGTCGGATCTACGATATGTACGAGAAGCCTATCGGCCATGTGCAATACACCATTCAGAAGTTTTATCGCATTAACGGTGGTAGTACACAACTCAAAGGTGTGACGCCGAATATTGCGTATCCAAGTGCGTTAGAGCCTGGTGAGTATGGTGAAGCTGAAGAGAAGAATGCTTTGCCTTGGGACAAAGTCCCGATGGCGCAATACGGTACGCTAAATGATATCACCCCTGAACTGGTGGCGAGTTTAGAGAAAAAGCACCTTGCCCGTATTCAAAACAGTGTTGAGTTTAACTATATCAATCAAGATATTGCTGACTTTAAAAAGCATCACAAAGAGAAAACGGTCTCCTTAGTGGAAAGTGAGCGTATTGCATCACGTGAAGCTGATGAGAAGAAAGTGCTCGATAGAACCAATGAGCGTCGCGTAGCCAATGGTTTAGCGCCAGTTAAATCGATGGAAGATATTAAAGATGATGTTGCTGCGCCAGATGCATTTTTAGATGAAACGGCTTATATCACTCTAGATATGGTGGATGCGAAAAAGCTAGCTAACGCTGGCACTAAATAGGCGGAAGTTACGTCTGTTTACCTTACCTTAAAACGCGCTTATGGCGCGTTTTTCTTATTTAAATCAGTGTTAAAGGGAACGAAATGACACAAGTTCAAGCAAAATACCTTAAAGACTACCAAGCTCCCCAGTTCACGATTGAATCCATCGACTTAGATGTTAATCTTAACGGTAAAAATACCGTTGTTAAGGCTATAAGCAAGGTTAAACGTAGCTCTTCCCACGCTAATCCTATAGTGCTTGATGGTGAAGGATTAACCTTAGTCAGCGTGGCGATTGATGGTCAACAGGTAGCGTATCAAGTTGGTGAAGGGCAGTTGACAATCGAAACGACCCTAAATGAGTTTGAGCTGACCATCATCACCCAACTGGATCCTGAAGCCAACTCAAGCCTCGAAGGGCTTTATATGTCTGACGGTGCCTATTGCACCCAGTGTGAAGCTGAAGGCTTTAGACGTATCACTTACTTCCTCGACCGTCCTGACGTATTGGCTAAATATACTGTGCGTATTGAAGCCGACAAGCTGGCGTTCCCGTTCCTGCTCAGTAACGGCAACTTGATTGACAAAGGTGATCTCGATGGCGGACGCCATTATGTACGTTGGCAGGACCCTTTCCCCAAGCCGGCCTACCTTTTTGCCCTCGTGGCAGGTGATTTTGATCTGTTGCAGGATGAGTTTATTACCCGCAGTCAGCGTAAAGTGGTGCTACAGGTTTTTGTTGATAAAGGGAATTTGCATAAGGCGCACCATGCTATGGCATCCCTTAAAAAGTCTATGGCTTGGGATGAGTCCCGTTTTGACCTTGAATATGATTTAGATATCTACATGATCGTTGCTGTCGACTTTTTCAATATGGGGGCGATGGAAAATAAAGGCTTAAATATCTTTAATACCAAATATGTCCTCGCCGATACTTTGACCGCCACTGATGAGGATTACCATGGTATTGAATCCGTAGTCGGCCATGAATATTTCCATAACTGGACGGGCAACCGTGTCACTTGCCGTGATTGGTTCCAATTAAGTCTCAAAGAAGGCTTAACAGTTTTTCGCGACCAAGAGTTTAGTTCGGATTTAGGTTCGCGCGCGGTAAATCGAATTCACGCCATTAAAGTCATTAAAAACCAGCAGTTCGCTGAAGACTCAGGCCCAATGGCACATCCAATTCGTCCAGAGTCCGTGATTGAGATGAATAACTTTTATACGGTGACAGTGTATAACAAGGGCGCCGAAGTTATTCGCATGATGCACACTTTGCTTGGTGAAGCCCGTTTCCAAGCGGGGATGAAGTTATACTTTAAACGCCACGATGGCCAAGCTGTGACCTGCGATGATTTTGTTGCGGCGATGGAAGATGCCAGTGGTATCGATTTAACCCAATTCCGCCTCTGGTATAGCCAAGCAGGTACGCCGGTAGTAACCGCAAGCGACAGTTTTGATGCTGCATCAGGGCGTTATCAGTTAACACTTAAACAGACTCTTACAGGCTGCACCTCGCCGCTGCATATTCCTTTTAGTCTGGAGCTGTTGGACGATAAGGGACTATCACTGGTCAACCAAGTGATCAGTTTTACTGACGCCGAACAAGTATTTACTTTTGAAGGACTCCGCCATAAACCTGTGGCGTCATTGCTGCAAGATTTCTCTGCGCCAGTTAAATTGCACTATCCCTTCGAAGTTGACCAACTTGTTCATTTGATGCGTTTTGCTTCGAGTGAAGTGGCGCGTTGGGAGGCATCCGTTACTCTCGTTAGCCAAGCAATTTGGCAAAATGTTGAACATTTACAGCAACATCAGACGATGACCTTAGATGGAAGAGTGAAGGATAGTTTTAAAGGGGCTTTACTCGATGAGAAACTCGATCAGGCATTAATGGCTGAGATTTTAGCGATTCCATCGGCTTCCGCTTTGATTGAGCAAACTGATACTGTTGACCTTGATGCGTTAGCGCTCGCGCGTGAATTTGTGCTCACAGAGCTTGCTGCTTACTGCGAAGATGAATTAACGGCACTTTATCGCTCATTGGTTAATTTGGATTGCACTAAAGCCCGCGCCCTTAAAAACCAATGTCTAAATTGGCTTAGCCGAGTTAGCAATGATGCCGAAACCTTTGTGGTAGAGCAGTTTGCTAAGGCTTGTAATATGACGGATTCGCTCGGCGCATTAACGGCAGCCAATGTTGGCTCTTTAACTTGCCGTGACCAGTTAATGGCTCAATTTGAGACGCGCTGGCGTGATACGCCGCTAGTGATGGATAAATGGTTTATGTTACAGGCGACTCATGATAGCGATGATGTGATTGATACATTACGTCAATTACAACAACACGCGAGTTTTAGCATGAGTAATCCCAATCGGGTGCGTTCGCTTATTGGTAGTTTTGCCTCTGGAAATATTTATCAATTCCACCGCGCCGATGGCAGAGGTTATGAGTTTTTAACTGAGTGCCTTATCAACTTAAATCAGCTTAACCCACAAGTTGCCGCCAGAATGGTGACACCGCTGATCCAATTCAGTAAATTCGATGAAACACGTCAGCGTAAGATTAAGGCCTGTTTAACGCGTTTATTAGACTTACCTGGACTCTCTAAGGATTTATTCGAAAAAGTGTCCAAAGCGTTAGCGAAGTCGTCATTAACGTGAGCTCGAGATAAGCAGAGCCGCTGAATAGGCTCTTTTCGAGCCTCTCTGCGTTGCTCTGTCTCACCATCGCTCGCTATGGCATACGACAGAGCGCCTTGATATGCGCACAAATCTGCGCATTCAGGCAGATAATAGATTTTTCGTTTCAAAATAATCATTTATAGCATTGAGTTAGTTTATTAAATTTAGGTTTTTCGACACTCGTTACCCCGAGTTCAGGTTAATTAGAGGAGGAGGGCAGCATTTTGCTGCCCTTATCAATATGGAATTGTATTTTAAGTTAACCCTTAGCTATCAAGATTTTTTACCTTACTATCAAGGGCTGGCCGATAAAGTTGAAGTGCGTGAACGTCAAGGGCGGATCCTTTGGATTAGCGGGCGACATTTTAGGCGTTTTTTAACTGAAAATGGTATTCATGGGCAGTTTAAACTCGTGCTCGACGATAAAGGTCAATTTGTGTCATTGGAGCGGTTGTAGAAACAAATTGTTGATTTTATCTTAGAGTAATTACTTTAAACGGTCGACTAATTACAATTAATAAAACATGATAATTTCTTTGTGATTATGTTAATGAAATTTATGATTTTTTATCTTGCTTTGCCTCAGTATTCCAATCTTCTGCTTTACTAATTTAAATCCCATCTTTGTACTCGATGACATAAATGTGTCTACGTGCTTAATTCTTTAGAAAATTTTCTCTAACTGTGCCTTGCTCATGGGGATTAATTGCTGTAACAATGATGTTACCTGTGAGCTAACAAGATGTTGGTTGTAATTCCAAGAACAAAGAATCCAGCAGGGTACGGAGAGCTAAAATGAAAATTGTTAAAAAAAGTTTTAACAAGTCGGCGCTTGCTTTGGGGGTGGCGTCGGCATTGAGTTTGTTGATGATATCGAATGTTAATGCGGTTGCGTTCGATTGGGGGGAGGTACAAGGCACGTTTGACTCAACGTGGACTGCGGGTGCCAGTTGGCGTGTCGGTGAGCGCGATTGGGATGGACAAATTGGTAAAGTTAACCAGCCACAATTTGATTGGTCGAATTATACTGCGTTTGGCAATACTAAATACACATCTGCTGAGATTTGGGCACAGCCAGGTTCCTATTCAAGCAATAACGATTTAAGTAATTTGCTTTATTCTCAGGGTGATACTACTTCTGAGATCGTTAAAGGATTACATGAGCTGTCCCTGAAGTATGAGAACTATGGTCTGTTTGCTCGTGGCATGTATTTTTACGATCGTAAATTAAACGATGGTAACTATGACTTCAATGACCCGATAACAGGCAAAGAATTCGATCCTTGTGAGGATAATCGTGCTTCAGAAGTGCAATGTAAGGACATCCGTCTGTTAGATGCCTTTGTTTATGCGAATTTTGATTTAAATGACGGTGCCAACCCACTCTCTATCCGTTTAGGTAACCAAGTGGTTTCTTGGGGGGAAAGTACTCTTATCGCCCATGGTATTGGTGAGATTAACCCTGTTGATTTGAACATCCTTAATGCTCCCGGTGCTGAACTGAAAGAAGCCTTTAGACCTCAGGGCATGGTGTGGGCTTCTCTTGGGATCACAGAAAACTTATCGGTAGAAGCTTTCTATCAATATGATTGGGAACCTATTTGGGTGCCAACACCTGGTTCAATTTTTGCGACTAACGATTTTGCAGGCTTTGGTGGTTACAATCAAAACGCACAGTTAGGTTTTAACGCCAACCCTGATATCAACTTAGACTTTGTGATGCAGGAATATCAACGTCTAGCTGGGATGATTGCCAGTGGTCAGACAATTCCAACGCAACAGCTCGTCGCGATGGCATTAGCTTATCCTACTAAAGTCACTTTAGTGCAAGATGAACAAGAGCCAAGTAATGATGGCCAATATGGTGTCAAATTGGGGTATTACGCGCCTGAATTGGGCGATACCGAGTTTGGTTTCTATTTTATGAACTACCATAGCCGCCGTCCGCTGATCAGCGGTACAGCCGCCGATTTTAGCACCGGTGCTCTGTTATCTGACTTAGCGGTTCTGGGGCAAAATGCGGGTGATATCAACCGCGAATTACTGCTCAGTTTAAAGAGTTTCTCTAAAGCGCAAATTGTGTACCCTGAAGACATCAAGCTTTATGGCTTCAGTTTTAACACTTCACTAGGCGATACTTCAGTTGGTGCTGAAATTGCCCACCGTCAAGATGAACCACTGCAAATTGATGACGTAGAACTGCTGTTCGCAGGTATGCCTCAGCAGTTAGCAAATGCCGGTATTCGCCCCGATTTCGACGGTATTTCACAAATTGATGGAGTAAAGCCTGGTGATACCGTTGACGGCTTTATCCGCTTAGATACGACTCAGGCGCAAGTCACTTTCACTCACCTATTTGGTCCTACATTGGGCCTAGATAACCTGACGATGTTAGCTGAAGTTGGCGGGGTGTGGATCCATGATATGCCTGGGTTTGATGAATTGCGCTTAAATGGTCCGGGAACGGCGCGTTCTGGCGGTAATCCTGATATGCCAGGCATTATTCAAGCGTTGCATAACGGCCCTGAAACTAACCCATTCCCAACCGATTTCGCATGGGGATATCGCCTTGTAGCTAAAGCTGAGTTCAACAACTTGTTTGCGGGTGTAAACATGTCTCCACGGATGATTTTCTCGCACGATGTTGATGGTATTACACCAGATCCTATGTTCCTCTTCACAGAGGGACGCAAGTCAGTCGCTTTGGGTCTGAACTTTGAATACCAAAACCGTTGGGGGGCCGATCTGTCCTACAACAACTTCTTTGGTGGTGTAGGTACAACCAACGCGATGGCAGATCGTGATTATATTTCATTCAATATCAAGTATTCGATCTAAAGGACTATAACAATGAAGAAACTGTCGATATTGGCAAGTGCGGTCATTATGGCACTTGTAGCACCAGCAGCGATGGCTAAAGTATCCGAAGTCGAGGCCGCAAAACTGGGTAACGAATTAACCCCATTAGGTGCTGAAAAGGCTGGAAATGCTGATGGTTCTATCCCCGCATGGGATGGTGGTATTACTAAGCCTGTAGCGGGTTACACTAAGGGGATGCATCATCCTGATCCTTTTCCTGAAGATAAGATTGAATTTACCATTACCAATGCAAACAAAGCGCAATATAAAGATTTTTTGACCCCAGGTCAGATGAAATTATTTGAGCTTTATCCTGATACTTACAAGATGAATGTGTACAAGACTCGTCGTAGTGCTTCCGTACCGCAATTTGTCTACGATGCGACCAAAGCCAATGCGACCCGTGCCGAATTGGTGGCGCAAGGTAATGGTATTTCGGGTGCATCGATAGGTATTCCATTCCCTATTCCAGCTAACGGTTTAGAAGCCATTTGGAACCATATTCAACGCTTCCGTGGTGTGGATGTTGAAACCTCACGTAGCCAAGCGGCACCGACAGCTGATGGTAGTTTCACCTTAGTGGAAACTGCCGAGGAAATCCGTTTCGAATATTCTCGTCCTGAGATTACTTTAGATCAGTTAAAAGCGAGCAACACCTTGTTTTATTTTAAACAAGTAGTGACTCAACCTGCACGTTTAGCGGGTACTGCGCTGCTAGTTAAAGAAACCATGGATCAAGAAGCTTTACCGCGCCAGGCATGGACCTATAACACAGGCCAGCGTCGCGTGCGTAAGGCACCCAACGTTGCCTTTGATACACCGGGTACCGTATCCGATGGTCTGCGCACCACTGACGATTTCGACATGTTTAACGGCTCACCCGTGCGCTACAACTGGGAGCTTGTGGGCAAGAAAGAAATCTATATTCCTTACAATGACTACAAATTGCATTCAGATAAGTTGAAATATGACCAAATTTTAAAACCCGGTCATATCAATCCTGAGTTCGTCCGTTGGGAAAAACACCGCGTGTGGGAAGTTAAGGCGACACTGAAAGACGGTATGCGCCATATCTATAAAACCCGCGTGATGTATCTTGATGAAGACTCTTGGCAGGTATCGATTGCCGATCTGTATGACAACCGTAATGAACTTTATCGTGTGGCGGTTGCCCATGGTTTGAACTATTACGAAGTGCCTACCCAGTGGGATACCTTAGAAGTGTTCCATGATTTGCAGTCCCGTCGTTACTTAGCTATGGGCTTAGACAACCAGAGCGGTATGTATAATTTCGATGCCAAACTGAGTGAAGCGAACTTCACCCCAGATGCGCTGCGTCGCGAAGGTATTCGTTAATCAGCCACGGTAAAAGGGGCGCTAAGCGCCCCTCATTAGTTTAAGGAAGTTTGTATGTCGTTTCGCATCCTTCAATGTGTCGCTGCGATAAGTGTTGGTTGTTTATTTTCTTCCCCGTTGTTTTCTGCTGTGCCAGAGCGTTTTCCACAAATCCAGCCGTTGGCCGCATCTTCTTTAGTGCTCGATATTGCACACGCTGGACAGCATTTGGTTGCCGTGGGTGAGCGTGGTCATGTGTTAGTGTTAAATGACAAATGGCAACAAGTTCCGACGCCAACTTCGGTTCAGTTAACAAAGGTTTTCTTTTTAAATGAAAAACTCGGTTGGGCTGTTGGTCACGATGCCACCATTTTGCACACTCAAGATGGCGGCCAAACGTGGTCGTTACAAATGCAGTCAACTGAAATTGAAAAGCCTTTCCTTGATGTGTTGTTTTTAAATGAACAAGAGGGCATAGCGATTGGTGCTTACGGGCTTTTTTATCGCACCCGTGATGGTGGCGCAAATTGGGCTGAAGAATTCCATGAAGAGTTACTGGCCGAAGAAGACGTATCCTATTTATCGGAGTTAAAAAATAGCGACCAAGACGCTTATCTGACCGAGCGCGCTTCATTATTGCCACATTTTAATCGGATGATTGAGCTTAATGATGGCCGCTTATTATTAGTCGGAGAGCTTGGTTTAGTGGCGGTGTCGGCTGATAAAGGCCAAACCTTTACCCGCACAGGGTTTGATTACGATGGCTCTATGTTCAATGCTATCCAATTGCAGGATTCAGTCTACGTAATGGGGCTTAGGGGGCATGTTTTTAAGGCGGATTTGAGTCTTGGCCAATGGGATGAGATTGAGATGCCAGTTAAATCATCCATCAACGGCGCCATGGTTAGCTCGGACACTAGCCTTTATCTAGTGGGAAATGCTGGCGTGGTTATCCAGTTAAATAAGGATGATAGTTCGAGTATTGTCACTCGTCGCCAAGGGGAAAACTTAGTTTCAATTGCCAAAGATAACCAAGGGAATGTGTGGTTATCGGGTAGCCAAGGGCTACTCACTCTGAAGCCATAAATTATAAAACAACAATAACAGGGCCGATAAGATGTTAGAAAAACTGGTCAACGGATTTGAGTCATTTTTATTCCGCAACCGTGCTTGGGTGGTGAGCATTTTTATTTTGCTTGACGTTTTTTTTGGGCTACCAGGCAAGCCAATTAAAAATGGATGCGGCATTCATTAAAAATATTCCGCTCAATCATAGCTATATGCAAACCTACCTCAAACACCAAAAAGATTTTGGTGGCGCCAATAGCATTATGGTGGCGGTGGAAGACACCAGCGGCAATATTTTTAACCCTAACTTTTTTGATACCCTTAAAAATGTCCATGATCAGCTATTTTTTATTCCAGGTGTTGACCGCTCGCAGGTGAAATCCTTGTTTTCACCTTCGACTCGTTTTACTGAGGTTGTCGAAGATGGTTTTGCTGGCGGCCCTGTGATCCCCGCCGATTTTACGACCACTGAAGCGGGTTTAAATACGGTGCGCGATAACATCGAAAAAGCAGGCATTGTGGGACGTTTGATTGCCAATGATTACAGTGCTGCTATGGTGTCGGCCCAGTTGATGGACTTTGATCCACAAACGGGTAAACCCTTAGATACCATTGCCTTTGCCGCTCAGTTGGAGAAGGAACTTCGCGGTAAGTATGAAACCGACAAGGTGAAAATCCATATCATTGGTTTTGCCAAGATGGCGGGTGACGTGGCCGATGGTGCCAAAGGCGTATTGCTGTTCTTCGTGATTGCCATTTTTATCACCGCTGTAATGGTCTATCTGTTTTCTAAATCGATTATTCTGACAATATTCCCTCTCGTCTGTAGCTTAACTGCGGTGATCTGGCAGCTTGGTTTATTAACGGTAATTGGTTTCGGTCTCGATCCGATGTCGATTCTGGTGCCATTTCTGGTGTTTGCGATTGGTGTTAGTCACGGTGTACAGATTATTAACGCGGTAAGACGTCGGGTGATGGATGGACAAACGACCAAGGCGGCCTCGGCTTCGGCGTTTCGTAGCTTACTCGTCCCCGGTGGCGTAGCATTACTGTCTGATACAGTGGGTTTTATTACGTTACTCTCTATTGATATTGGTATTATTAGAGAGCTAGCGATTTCGGCATCCTTAGGTGTCGGTGTGATTATTTTCACTAACCTTATCCTGTTACCGCTGGTGATTTCCTTTACTGAGCTCAAAGTTGCGCCACAAGGTGCTGCGCCATCATCGGATGAAGTGCGTGCCGAGGCGATTTGGCGCTACCTAGCAAAATTTGCTACGCCTAAATATGCGATGGTAGTGATAGTGGCAACGATAGCCTTGTATTTTTTGGGGCTGCAACAGGCAAACCAGATGAAAATTGGTGATCTACAAGGCGGCGCGCCTGCTCTGCACCAAGATTCACGTTATAACCTAGATACTTTCTTTATTACCGACCACTTCTCTATCACCACGGATGTAATGACTGTGATAGTTGAAGCTACTCCAGAAGCTTGTACCTATCACGATGTATTGACCCAGATTGATGAGTTTGAGTGGTTGGTACGTAATACTCCTGGCGTTGAGTCAACCGTTAGCTTGGCATCCGTGGCGAAAAAGGTAAACGCAGGTTTTAACGAAGGCAATCCAAGATGGGAAGTGTTGCCGCGTACAACGGCGAGTTTAGTGCAGGCGATTGGTCAAATTCCTACGACGTCAGGGTTGTTAAATGGTGATTGCTCGGTGATGCCAGTGTATTTATTTATGCAGGATCATAAAGCAGAAACCATTGAGACTGTGGTTGCCAAGGTGAAAGCGGTCGCGGCCAAAATGAATAATGATAAGCTGCAATTTAAGCTAGCCTCTGGCCCAGTGGGAGTGATGGCCGCAACCAATGAAGCTGTTGCTGAAGCCCAATTACCTATGATGATCTATGTGTATGGCGCAGTATTTGTACTTTGCCTTATCAGCTTTAAGTCATTTAAGGCAACGGTAGCGGTGATTATTCCACTTTATGTGGTCTCAACACTGGCGCAAGCGTTGATGACTCAGCTCAATATTGGCTTAGCTGTTAGTACCTTACCCGTTATCGCCCTTGGTGTAGGCATCGGGGTCGACTATGGTATCTATATCCTGTCGACCATGTCGTCCAAGTTGTCGAATGGGATGCCAGTTCAACAAGCCTACTATGAAGCCTTAGTCGAGCGGGGCAGTGCAGTGATATTCACCGGCTTAACCTTGGCGATTGGGGTAAGCACTTGGTTTTTCTCGGCGCTAAAGTTCCAAATGGATATGGGGATCCTGCTTACTTTCATGTTTGTGGTAAATATGTTGGGGGCAATAATTATCTTGCCAGCGTTGTCGGCAGTGTTTTGGCGACAAGCTAAGTAGTATCAATGAATGGGGAGTTTAACTCCCCATTTTCTTTTGCATAGATAGTCTGTTTTTACGATTGTTTGGTCATTTTGTGTGCTTTAATCGCGTGGCGACTGGATTTCAAGAGGATGTACCACTAAAATTTTCCTCGAAATACAGAGGATTTAGTAATAAACTTCGCGCGACGATCTAGATCACACTCGCTTTTCTCAGATTGTTAAGCCGAAGCATCCAAATAATGAAAAAAAGCGCTGCCATAGACGCTTAAGGAAACAGCAACATGGCCTTGAAAGATGCAATGCCTTCAGTACTACTTGAAAATGTAGTCAGTTTAATTCACGCTAAAGTCCCTAATTCACAAGCCAAGCAAGTTGAACAGTTCGCGACCTGCCTTTATGCCCACATGTCGAAAGACGACCTCAATGCGCGTAATGACAGCGATCTGTACGGTGCCGTTCTCAGTTTATGGAATGCACTGAATAAAACCCCGAAAGGGGAAACTCACCTCAGAGTATTCAACCCAAGTCAGTCTAAACACGGCTGGCAATCGACCCATTCGATCATTGAAGTCATCCAACCTGATATGCCATTCTTGGTTGATTCTGTTGGTATGGCATTGAATCGCATGGGTATTACGGCCCATATGATGTTACACACTCCGCTGGCGATTGAGCGTTCAGCGCAAGAAGTCACTAAAGTAACTTACTTGAAGCAAAGCCCTGACAGCACTGAGCAGGTGGCGGTTTTCCTGATTGAAATCGATCGTCAAAACAGTAGCGCGGATATCAAAGCCCTTGAGCGTGAAATCCAATCAGTGCTTGGCGATGTCGCCGCATCAGTTAATGACTGGGAAGCCATGTCAGCTAAGCTGAGTGAGACTATTAAAGACCTGCCTAAGCGTCCATTCCCCGGTGAGAAGCAAGAGTTAGAAGAAGCGATTAACTTCCTAACTTATCTTAATAATCATCATTTTACCTTACTGGGCTACCGTCAATACGATTTAAAACGTGTTGAAGGGGATGTTGAGTTGGTGCCGAATATGGCCTCGAGTTTAGGCTTAATGAACAAGCACCATAAGGCTCAACCAGAGCAAGGTTTGTTACTATCAAGTTTTTCTGATAGTGCGCGTAAAGAAGCCTTAGATCACAGTTTGTTGATCCTGACTAAGAGCAGCGCCAAGAGCCGTGTGCACCGTCCAGCCTATGTTGACTATATCGGTATCAAACGCTTCGACAAAAAAGGCAATGTGGTTGGTGAAGACAGATTCATCGGTTTATACGCTTCAAACGTGTATAACCGCAGCCCACGTGAGATCCCGCTGCTGAACGAAAAAGTTCAACGTGTATTAGATCGCTCAGGTTTAACGCCACGTTCTCACGATTATAAGGCCCTACTGAACATTCTCGAAAACTTACCGCGCGATGAGCTAATTCAAGCCAATGTGGAAGATTTAGCACACACAGCGCACGGTGTGCTCGAGATGCAAGACAGGGATAAACTGAAACTCTTTGTTCGTAAAGATGGTTTCGGGCGTTTCTTATCCTGTTTAGTGTATGTTTCTAAAGATCGTTACAACACTAAACTTCGCCAAGATACCCAGCGTATTCTGGCCCAGCATTTCAACAGCAAAGAAGATGTAGAGTTTACGACATATTTCTCCGAGTCAACCCTGGCCCGTACTCACTACATTGTCAAAGTTGATAACAATAATATGGATGTAGATGTGGCTGCCATAGAGAACAATTTAATTGAAGCGGCACGTTCTTGGGAAGATAAGTTAAATACTGCGCTAAATAACGCCTTAGGTGAAGAAGCCGGTACTCATCTGATGAAGCGTTACGCTAACGCCTTCGAACAAAGCTATAAAGAAGATGTATTGCCAAGCTCGGCCGTTGTGGATATGCAACAGCTTGAAGCGCTAGATGACGAACACAAGTTAGGCATGTTGTTCTATCAACCGCAGGAAGCTGCGCTGAACGACAACAAAGTGCGTTTAAAACTGTTCCATAAAGATGAACCAATCCATCTTTCTGACGTACTGCCAATGCTGGAAAACTTTGGTCTGCGCGTGATCAACGAGCGCCCTTATGAAGTGACGACCTCAGACGGTTCAACCTTCTGGATCTTAGACTTCTTAATGACGGTCAAAGTCGCCAATACTGACAATATCGCCGATAGCCAAGACAGATTCCAAACGGCACTGTCTCAAGTGTGGCAAAAGAAATTAGAAGATGACGGTTTTAACCGTATCATTCTGGCGTCAGGTTTAACGGGCCGTGAAGTATCCGTACTGCGTGCTTACGCTAAATACATGCGTCAAATCGATGCGACATTCAGCCAAGCCTATATTGAAGAAACCTTCGGTCGTTATCCACAAATCGCTGATTTGTTGGTAAAAATGTTTATCCGTAAGTTCAATCCAAAACTGAAAACCCGCACATTGGGCAAGTTTATGGAGCAGATCAACCTACGTTTAGACGAAGTATCAAGCTTAGATGATGACCGTATTATCCGTCGTTACCTCGATCTGATTAACGCTACGCTGCGGACAAACTTCTATCAATTAGATGCTAAGGGTGAACCGAAGAGCTATATCTCCTTCAAGTTTATGCCTTCGATGATCCCTGAAATGCCACGCCCGCTACCGAAATTCGAAATTTTCGTTTATTCGCCACGGGTTGAAGGTGTGCATTTACGCGGTGGTAAAGTGGCTCGTGGTGGTTTGCGTTGGTCTGACCGTCGTGAAGACTTCCGTACCGAAGTGCTTGGCTTAGTGAAAGCACAGCAAGTGAAAAACACCGTTATTGTCCCTGTGGGGGCAAAAGGTGGTTTCGTTTGTAAGCAGCTGCCAACTGAAGGGGGCCGTGAGGCATTCTTCACTGAAGGCCAAGAGTGCTACCGCATCTTTATTCGTGCACTGCTCGATATTACTGACAACATCGTTAACGGTGAAATCGTACATCCAGTAGATGTGGTGCGTCATGATGAGGATGATCCATACCTCGTTGTGGCTGCGGATAAAGGCACTGCGACTTTCTCTGATATCGCTAACGCTATTTCCCAAGAATACAATTTCTGGTTAGGTGATGCGTTCGCATCGGGTGGTAGTAACGGTTACGACCATAAGAAAATGGGTATCACGGCTAAAGGTGGCTGGGAATCTGTTAAGCGCCATTTCCGCGAAGTGGGTATCGATTGCCAAACTACCGACTTTACCTGTTTAGGTATCGGCGATATGGCGGGTGACGTATTTGGTAACGGTATGTTGTTGTCTAAGCACACAAAACTTGTGGCCGCATTCAACCATATGCATATCTTTATCGATCCAAATCCAGATGCTGCCGCCAGTTATGAAGAGCGTGCCCGTTTGTTCGCACTACCACGTTCAAGCTGGGAAGACTACAACAGCAAACTGATCTCTAAAGGTGGCGGCATCTTCCTGCGTTCATCTAAGTCGATTCCATTATCTGCTGAAATGAAGCAAATGCTGGAAACTGAAAAGGCGTCGATGACACCAACCGAGTTGATGAAAGAGCTGCTGAAAATGCCAGTCGATCTGATTTGGAACGGTGGCATCGGTACTTACGTTAAGTCTTCCCGCGAAACCAATGCTGAAGTCGGCGACCGCGCTAACGATGCACTGCGCGTCAATGGTCGTGAACTGCGCGCCAAGATCGTGGGCGAGGGTGGTAACTTAGGTTGTACCCAATTAGGTCGTATTGAGTACGCGGCCAACGGTGGTCGTATCAACACTGACTTCGTGGATAACGTAGGTGGTGTAGATTGTTCTGACAACGAAGTAAACATCAAGATTCTGTTAAACGCGTTAGTGGCTGAGGGTGAATTGACACTCAAGCAACGTAACCGTTTACTGGAAGAGATGACCGAAGAAGTGGGTCAAATTGTTCTACAAGACTGTAAAGACCAAACTCGCACGATTTCGGTGACTCAAGTCCGTGGTGCAGAACAACTAAAAGAGCAAATTCGCTTTATCCAGTATCTGGAGAAAGAAGGCAAGTTAGACCGTGCGTTAGAATTCTTACCTTCGGAAGAAGAACTGGCAGAACGTCTAGCTAATGGCCGTGCATTAACGCGTCCAGAGCTATCAGTGCTGGTGGCTTACGCTAAGATGGTGCTGAAAGAGCAGTTACTCACCCCTGAAATCACTGAAGATACATTGTTGAGCCAATTGTTGATTGCATACTTCCCGAAAAAACTTCAGGAACTGTACAGTCATAAAATGGTTACGCACCCATTGCGCGGTGAAATCATTGCTACATCGTTGGCCAACGAGTTGGTCAACGACATGGGGCTGAACTTTGTTCAACGTATGCAAGATGAGACAGGTGCCTCAGTTGCCGATGCGGCGATTTGTTACACTATGGCTCGCGAAGTCTTTGGTTTAGCTGAACTAACTAAATCAATCACTGACTTAAACGGTATTGTACCTGCTGTGGTTCAAGGTGAAATGTTGCACCAGTTACGTCGTAATATGCGTCGTGCATGCCGCTGGTTCCTGCGTCACCGTAATCGTAGTTGGAGCATTGAGCAAACTGTTGCCTTCTTCAAACCTGTATTTGAACAACTCAAAGCGAATGTTCATTCATACTTAGTCGAAGAAGAAGCGGCAGGTATCCAAGCTGAGATCAATGCTCTGATTAAAGAGAATGTGCCTCAGGATGTTGCCTCTACCGTTGCTAATATGAGCACACTGTTCTCTACACTTGATATTGCGCAAATTGCGCAGACAGAAGAGAAGACAGTTGCGCTTGTTGCCGAGACTTATTTCAAACTCGGTGCCCGTGTTGAGCTGCACTGGTTCCTAGAACAGATCAGTGCGCAACCAGTTACTAACCATTGGCAAGCACTGGCCCGTGCAGCCTTTAGGGAAGAGCTGGATTGGCAGCAACGTGCGTTGACGTCAGTGGTTTTAAGAACGTGCAGTGCAACCTGTAACGCACAGAGCGTGATTTCCCAGTGGATTGATACTAATCAAGCCTTACTGGAAAGATGGTTCCATATGCTAGCTGACTTTAAAACGTCGCAAAGCCATGAGTTTGCTAAGTTCTCTGTCGCCCTACGTGAACTTAACCTTCTGATCCTTCACTGCGAAGGGCAAAAGTAAACTTTTATAACAATCAGAAGCCCTGGCGATCGCCGGGGCTTTTTTTAGGTCGAGGAAAGTACATGTTTTATAAAATCGCACAGAAAGTCATGTTTCAGATGGATCCTGAGCGAGCGCATAATTTAGCCATTGGTAGCCTGAGACTGACAGGTAATAGCCCTCTGAATGCTTTTTATGCTCAGCATATTGCTCCTGCGCCAGTGAGTTTTATGGGGCTGACGTTTCCAAATCCTGTGGGTTTAGCCGCAGGTATGGATAAAGATGGTGAGTCGATCGATGCTTTTCATGCGATGGGATTTGGTCATGTGGAAGTGGGAACTGTTACTCCAAGACCACAACCCGGTAATGATTTACCCCGTTTATTTAGATTAAAACCCGCCAAGGCGATTATCAATCGCATGGGCTTTAATAACAAAGGTGTCGATAATCTGGTCAAAAATTTGATCGCAAAGAAAACCGATATCATGGTTGGGGTCAATATAGGTAAAAATAAAGACACGCCAGTAGAGCAGGGGAAAGACGATTATTTGATCTGCATGGATAAAGTTTATCCTTATGCCGCCTATATTGCGGTGAATATTTCATCACCCAATACGCCAGGATTACGATCGTTACAATATGGCGATCTATTAGATGAATTATTAAGCGCATTAAAAACCAAGCAACTTGAGCTAGCAGAGAAGCATAAAAAATATGTACCAATAGCCCTTAAAATTGCTCCCGATTTAACCACAGAAGAAATTGAAAATATTGCTCAAGCATTAATTAAAAATCAGTTTGACGGTGCAATTGCGACCAATACAACCTTAACTCGTGACGGTGTTAGCGGGCTTACCAATGCTAATGAAAGCGGTGGTTTAAGCGGTAAACCTTTAACAGAACTGTCAACAAAAGTGATTAAACAATTGGCGACTTCTTTACAGGGAAAACTCCCAATTATTGGTGTGGGCGGGATTAATAGTGCTGAAGATGCCTTAGCAAAATTTGATGCCGGTGCGACAATGGTTCAGATTTACTCTGGTTTTATTTATCAAGGTCCAAAGTTAATTAAAGAGATAGTTGAAGCTTATCGCTTAAAATAATGATCTTTACATCTCACTAAGGATCTAAAACAAGATCTTTTATCATAACCGCGATCTAAAACGATCATCAGATCGCGGTTATGATCTCTAAATAGATCTTCTAAGTAATTGTTAATTAATTTGTATTTTATTATTTTTATTTTGATATTGCATAAAATATCTACTATGATGTGGCAGTGTTCAAATAGTAGGTAAACGTTATGTTATTATTGCCACAAAAGGATTGGCACTGGAAATATAACGATTCGTATGGTGTATTAGGCGTTTCGTTAGGTTCCGAGATAGAATTTCTGACGGCTTATAAAGCGAAATCATTAATTCCTGATGCCTTATCAAGCATGGAATTTAATATCGCGCACGCCAAATTCTATATGAGCTTACTCGACAAGTTGCCAAAAAACTTATCTCTAACCGATGCCGCAATAGTGCAAATTGCCCTTAATGCGACAGCGGCCCATTTTATGCTGACTCCCCAAATGCCTAAATCTTGGTTTTTTGATACCAGCGATGTATGCGTTTACAGTGATGTAGGTAAAGTCTTTGAGCTTAAATGCCAAAAACAACGTGCATTAGTGTTAGTCGTCGAAAACACCTTACAATCGGCGTTAGTGATGTTGCTATCACCTGAATGTGTGTTATCCGGTGCTAAAACTATGGTGCAGTTCGAAACTATTAAAGTAATGCATAATCGTTTACACCCACTTCGCGCACAGCGGCATGTGGTTGCAGCATAATCATTATGATTAGTTTGTGATGTTATTTATGTCGTTATCAAAGCCAAAGCCTCATTTCGATGCGGCTTGGTTGTTTCTAAGCCTCTAAAAAGCCAAACAAAAGCGCGATATGTGAAGTTAACGGCTTGTTTTTACAGCAGTGACTCGCTAAGGTAGCGGCAATATGCACGGGTTGCATGGGCCTGTGTGCAGTAAGGATACGGTAGGGAAACAGATGAAAACAAAATTCATTGCGCTTGTAGGCGCGCTGGCATCGATTAGCATCTTGCTTAGTGGTTGCAGTGCTTTTTTAACGGTAACACCACCGAAAAAAACGTGGTTTCCAGCAGTCTGGTTGAATATCTCTATCCCGACGATAAACAGCGTGAGGCACAGCAGCCCAGTATTCCCGTGTTACGTCTTCCCATCACGGTCGGCATCGCCTTTTTACCTTCCACCCATTGGCAATCCGAAGCCCTCGATAGCAGCTCACAAATCGCCTTGCTGGATAAAGTGAAACAGTCTTTTGTGAAATACGACTTTATTGACCGTATCGAATTAATTCCCAGCACTTACCTTAAAAATGGCAAAGGTTTTAGCACCTTGCAGCAGGTTGCCCGCTTACACGATGTCGATGTGATGGCACTGGTGTCTTACGATCAACTGTTACAAAGCAGCGAGAATAAGGCTTCACTGCTGTATTGGACCATAGTCGGCATGTATATGGTGCCCGGCAATGAAAACGCGATCCAAACCTTTGTCGATACCGCTGTATTTGATATGCGTAGCCAAAAAATGCTGTTTAGGGCGCCCGGCATCAACCAACTTACCGACACTTCAACCGCGGTGAGCGTCACCAACGTGTTACGTGAAAAATCCGCCGAAGGCTTTGATCTAGCGGTAAACGATATGATCACTAATTTAGACGCCGAATTAGCCCGCTTTAAAACCCGCGTGAAAGAAGAACATATTGCGACCATAGAACATAAACAAGGTTATAGCGGCGGTGGCAGTTTATCCCTATTAATCCTTTCGCTACTGGGCATATTTGCACTTCGCCGTATAACCATATGCCGAGAATAGTTGAGTTGATTGGTTTGGGCCTATTTACTGAGATAGGGAAGGTGAGATAGTGAAGGTTAGTTAGGATGATATTTATGCCGTTAAGAGCACTGCTTTATTGATGGCAATCTTAACTAACCATTACACGGTTAATCCCGTTAAAGGCTTTTGCCCCAAGTAAGATAAGTCTGTCGTCAGGTGTGTAGGATGAATTGTCATTGTTTCCCCTGTGACAGGCCGCCATTTTATTTCACAAGAAGCATCCCTGAGGGCTCGACGGCGGCATCCATGCCGCCAACGGTCACAGTTGCAACAATGCCAATCTTAACGACCATTGAACTGTTCATCTGGCTAAAAGCTTTTGACCCATTATGTGTTTCGGGTCGTTAGCTCAACCGAAAATTCCCACACCTGCTACCATACATATTCTTATCTATTTGCCTATGTTTGGCCTTACCAGAAATCGACATAACAATGTATGGGTATATGGGCTATCCAGTACACCTGACGACAAATTTGTCTTGAATTGAGGAATAAACTGTTAAGCCGCGAAACCATTCTATTGGACTATAAAGCAGGCTCAATGGCGATAAAAACTGCCTTACTGGCTAAAAATGCTTATCCGATCTTGAGTCTTAAGCTGAATTTAAATGGCTAAACTTTCTTTGAGCTGGTTTATTCCGCATCACAGACTCGATTTCTGCCTGTGCGTTTCGCTCGCATCATAGCCTGATCGGCATTATTGAATAGAGTCTCCAAGAGTGCTTGTGCTTCATCGGGATGATTGATTTGAGGCAAGATCAAGGATGATATGCCGAAGCTTGCAGTGCAATGAATGGTGTGTCCATCAAGGTAAAGTGGCTGTGTATCAAATCCATGGCGAATAGACTCTGCAATTTGCCATGCTTGTTCATGTTGGGTGTTGGGTAAAATCAGCCCAAATTCTTCGCCACCTAAACGAGCAAGAATATCATTTGTTCTCAGTTTAGTTTGCGTCAGCTGTGCGATATGGATAAGGGCTGCATCGCCTGTAGCATGTCCCCATTGATCATTGACGCGCTTAAAATGGTCAATATCAAACATAATAAACGCTAGCGCTTGGCCTGAATGATGTGCTGTAGGGTGCCCAAAATGGAAAAAGGCGCGGCGATTGTAGAGTTTTGTGAGTTCGTCGGTATTGGCAAGGCGTTCTGCGATGAACTTAGCTTCGATTAATGCCTGTTCCATGTGTTTACGTTCAGTGATATCAGTGGCGATTTCTATCCGAACTAGGCGGCCATCGGTCCAACGAATCGCTTGATCTCGACACTGGTACCAACGCTTATTTTGTGTATTTTGAAACTCCCATACATGTACACCAGTGGCGTCGCCCTCGGGACCAATCAGTTTGTGGTTGGTGCAAAAAGCACAGGGACTATTTTGGCCTGCTTGGAGGAGTTGATAGCACTTTTTACCGGCGGGTTTGCCCCAAATGGCCGTTCCATAATCGTTTAAATACAGTAGCTCATAGTTGTGTAAATCAGAAACGTAGACCAGCGCATCTAGGCTGTTGAGGATAGTATGAATGGCGTCAAAGGCTTGATTCTGATCGTTTTTAATAAGAGTCATGGAATGAAATCAGCCAAATAAAAATATCATTTATGAGTCATATAGTTATTTTAGCATTTAATGGACTAACTGTCTGATATTAGTTTAGTAATGGTGTGATTAATGTGATCAAGTTGTTGGCTTTGCAACACGCTACTCGCAATGAAATTGTTAAAACAAAAAGCCCTAAGTGATTTAGGGCTTTGAGGTAAAATACTTTTTAGTGATTGTAAAGGCGCCTGCCTTCGCGCATCACTTGAATAAGCTCAGGTGCGCTCATCTTTTTGTACAGTCTGTGCTCAAAGTTTTCATCGTAAATGCGGTATTTGCCATGGCGGTCGATGACGGTGATTTCCGACTGTTGGTAAATGGCAAAAATGCGACTGTCACCGATGTAAATCCAGGTTTCTTGGCTTGGTTGCAACAGGCTACGGCCCGCACTGTAGTCTGTGGGGTTATTGGTACAGCCTAAGACATGGGTCATTAAAGTGGGAACGATACCATAGTGGCTAGTGCGATAGTTAACCGTGCTAGCTCCTACATTTGGCCAGTGGATAACCAGTGGGACTCTAACGCTATCTGGTGACAAATTACGCAGCGCTTCGTCACTATTGCTGGTAAACATTTTGCCGTTGACGCCGGTGATCACCACTAAGGTATCGCTAGGTAATTGACTTACAATCGATTGAATTTGCTTATCAATAAAATTCAATGATTGGCGATATTGGTTAAATAATACCTTTTGCGCGGGTTGTAAATTCGCATCGGCTTTGACAGTTTCGATACCGAGGAAGCCTACCGGTGTATCAAAATTCTCGGGTGCTTTAAGGTTTACTAGAGCAAACCAAGGACGTTGTTGCACGCTTTGCCACTGTGTAAAGTGGCCAACACTAAGAATATCCGCCTCGGCACTGCCATTGGTTTCTTTGGCAATGACGGGGGTAAAGTCATTAAACATGGCCTGGGCTGCACGCAAATTCAGATTGGTTTCTGGGATAAACAAGCCTAGTTCATAACCTTCCTGCTTAAAGCTGCGGGTGATGATTGGACTTGTAGTATTGAAGATGCGTGCATCGCCATAGCTGCCTTGTAAACCATAAAGTAGGGAGAACATGCCCGTCTTAAATTGATTGCCGCCACTGTAGTGGTGAGTAAAATTCTGATTCTGCTCGGTGTATTGATGCAAAAACGGCATGGTCTTGGTGTCCACCATATCGGCACGTAAGCTGTCGATGGTTAGCATTAATACGTTTGGTTTATTATCCGCTTGGCATTGCAGTGGCTGGATAGGATAGCTGAGCACATTAGTGGCATGATTTGCGTCATCATCGATTTGGGATGAACCGTCAATGCCGTGGCTTTCCATAAAGCTACGAGCCGTTGCGGGGTACGACAGCGGATACGTGTCATCGAAACGGGTGATTTCGGTGATATCAGCGGCATCGGCCCAAATATGGATCAAATGGCTGCTAACAAAGCATACTCCAACAAAGGCTATGACTTTATTGCCAAGATTGAGTTTTTGGATTTTTTCAATCCGTTTCCACAGGAAGTTCGCCGCCGTTAGCTCAATCACCAAAATGGCGATGGGCGTGACGATATAAGACGTACCGTGGAGTAGGGCGCTCAAATCGGCCCAGGCTAAATCAAAGGCGAAGGGACTTAAGTGCATGCCGTAATCGGCATAAACAATCGTGTCATACAATAAAATACACAGGCTTAAGGTCGCAATAACGGCCGCTAAGCCTCTGAGTATCTTGGAGTAAGGTAAGATTAACGTCAGTGGGAATAGGCAGATCAAGTAGGCGATAAAAGCAAGAAAACTGAACTGGCCAATGGTACTGACGGCGAGATAGCCCCAGCCAAACCAGGTTTCGGGATAACCCACACTACTTAAATAGCGTGTGCCGACGATCATAGCCAATAGGCCATTAAAGAAGGCGAACCAATGTCCCCAGTTGATAAGTCGCGATACGCGATCGCGGCTCATTTGTTTTTTTCGCTCGACCATAGTGATCCGCTTATTCCTAAAAGGCGTTGTATCTTATGCTGTTTTAATCATTGTTACTCGACTAACTTAATTGGATTTCACCGATTGTGCGAGCGCTTTCGCAAATTGTTCGGCGACCGCTTGGCGAGATTCGCTTGGCACTTTGCGCTCGAGCAGGTGAGTGACACAGTTGCCTAGCGCCATCAGGCTTAAGTCAGTAGGAGCTTTGTGCTTTTCGAGTACCGCTAAAATTTCGGCGATTAATGATTCAACTTGTGCGTTTGAGTATTTCGATTGGATTGCCATAATCAAAAAATGTTTCACTTTGGAATGGATTAGCGGCATATAATAGCGGATTTATTCCAGCATCACTATCAGGGCTTATGAGTATTAACATCGAACAAGCAATTATTCACGAGATTTCCCAGGACAGTCAGGGTCAATTACGCTGCCGTTTACGTCCTCAACCTCTGCTGAACGGTCAGGCTGTCGAGATGATGCTCGAAGAGTTGCATCAGACTTATACCAGCAAATCCGGCAAAGGATTCGGTTATTTTGGTATTCACGGTGATGATGGTGAGGCTAATCCGGCGTTTGCCAATGCACTAAAGGAATACCGTGCAGGGGATTTAGGTTTTGTCGAATTTACCGGCCAAGCCAGTAAGTTGTTGCAGGAAGAGTTGGCAAAATATGATTTTAGCCAAGGCGGATTCCTGTTGATGTCCTGCTACACCAACATGGCGAGTGATTATTTGTTTGTGGCGCTGCTCAGTGCAAAATCGTCAATGACGGTACTGGATGATATGGAGCTGTCACAAAATAACCATTTGGATTTAAACAATATCCAGTTGGCTGCGCGAATCGATCTCACCGAATGGCAGGCTGATAAAGATTCTCGCAAGTACATCTCCTTTATCCGTGGGCGTGCAGGCCGTAAAGTGGCGGACTTCTTCCTCGACTTTATGGGCTGTGTCGAAGGGGTGAATACCAAGGCGCAAAACAAAACCTTGATGAACGCGGTGGAAGACTTTGTCGCCAGTAGTGACCTGACCAAAGAAGAACGCCAGCAATGTCGTAATAAAGTGTTTGAATATTGCTCCGAGCGGTTCGACGAAGGCGCCGATATTGAGATCAAAGATTTAGCGGATGAGCTTGCCGATCAAGGTATGGAGTCTTTCTATGACTTTGCCCGTGGTGGCAGTTATGAGCTGGATGAAGAATTTCCCGCCGATAAATCGACCTTAAGACAATTGAAGAAGTTTTCGGGTACCGGTGGCGGAGTCACCATTAGCTTCGATGGTGGCCATTTAGGTCAGCGAGTGATTTACGATCCGATTTCCGACACAATTTTGATTAAAGGCGTGCCGGCAAACTTAAAAGATCAGCTAGATAGACGTCTTAAGGGCGAATAAGCCGCTTGGGATAATATCGCTTAAGCTTTAAGCGTCAGCTTTTAAGCACCAAGCATTAAACAAAAAGGCCGAGGAGTTTATCCTCGGCCTTTGTTTTATGCTAAATGCTTCTTAGGTTTAATCCTTATTTTGCTCCTGTCGCAAAAGGTACTGGGCGCGGAGTCTCTTTATTCGATGGGGGGAGGATCGGCAGGGTGATCTGTGGCTGTTCACCTGTCAGTGAATTTAAGAACGCTACCATTTCCTTGGTTTCCTTGTCGGTAAGCTTTTGCCCTAACTGAATATCCGCCATGGTATTTACCGCTTCTTCGAGCGTCCATACACTGCCATCGTGGAAGTAGGGGTAGGTGAGCTCGATATTGCGCAGTGTCGGTACCTTAAACACAAACTTATCCGCATCCTTACCCGTTACACCTTTACGTCCTTCGGCGGGGTTATTGGTGTGGAACGGTTTGATTAAGCCCATCTTCATAAACATAGTGCCACCGACCGCAGGGCCGTTGTGGCAGCTGACGCAGCCTTTGTCCTTAAACAGTTGGTAACCCGCTTTGGCTTCGCTGCTTATCGCATCCTGTTTACCTAATAGATATTGATCGAATGGGCTATTTGGCGTGACTAAGGTTTTTTCGAAGGCGGCAATGGCATCGGTTAAGCGGTCAATATCGACTTTTTCATCGCCGTAAACCTTGGCAAAGCGGGCACGGTAAGCGGGCATTGAGGCAATGGTTTCGGTGGCGAGTTCATGGGTAAAGCCCATTTCTTTGGGGTTGGCAATTGGGCCCGCGGCTTGTTCTTTTAAGTCGCTGGCGCGGCCATCCCAGAATTGCGCCAGCATAAAGTCAGCATTTAGCACGGTCGGAGAGTTTATTGGGCCTTCTTGCCAATGGTGACCAATCGATGTGGGCAGGGCATCCACGCCGCCGGTGGAGAGGTTGTGGCAAGAGTTACAGGAAATAAAACCTGATTTAGACAGCCTTGGTTCAAAAAACAGCATTTTACCCAGCTCCACCTTTTCGGGTTCAGTGATTTTTGCTGGGGAAATGACTTCAATCGGTTCGGCGGCAACGGCATAGCTACTCGCTACTATAGCTGTGAGGGTTATCGCGATAGCGGTAAGTTTTGTCATCTGGTTTTCTCCCTTATTAACCTTGTTAGTTGTATGGTTTATAGGGCGATAGTAACGACTAAAATGGCTTAGGGATAACGCCTTGTTTCGATTGGGTCTATCGCTGTTGTGGATTAGATTTTTGTGAGCTAATTCGCTGTTTTTACTCGATTAACTTTGTAGGGTTTGCGGTGTTTCGTTTAGGGGTTTGCTTGCTAATCTGTAGTGTCTATTAGTGTGCGGCTGAAACTATCTGTCGGTCACGATATGGCCGATTAAACGGTTTGCGTTATTTTGTGTTTGTTACTCATGCGATAGCAAACTATGGTGGGCTAAGTTCGTTTACACATGTCTTAAGATAAAAAGTATCTAAGAAAGGATTCATTTGTCGCGGGGCGAAGCAGAATTGATTAGAATCCTTATTATTTGGGTAAGCTTGGTGTCTGTCCAAGTGAGCGTGCTCGGCCATCGCTAAGTGGCGCAATCCCTATTAAGGCGGACTGTTTTTCTGCCGAGGAGAGTCAATGCAACTGTTTGTAAAAGATTTAACCGTGATCGATTTTTCTTACCTGTGCCCAAAGCGTGGCATGGTGGGGGAAAGCTGGATTGTTGATGTCGTATTAGAAGGCGGTCTAGACGAGCAAAATATGGTGCTCGATTTTGCCAAGGTCAAACGTGCGATTAAGCACACGATTGATGCGGTGGCCGATCATCGTTTATTGGTGCCTACTGCCTGCAGCGGCGTGCGTTGGCAGCAGCAGGGCGATCGGGTGTGGATGGATTTTGAAAGCGCGCTCGGTGAGATCCACTTAGCTTGCCCTTCCCAAGCCTTTGCACTCGTTCCATCGGAACAGATTGATATTCCAAGCGTTAACGCCTTTTTACAAAAAGCCTTACGGGAAACTCTGCCCGATAATGTTGAAGGGATTAGCCTCACTTTAAGGCATGAGATCCTGAACGCGCCTTACTATCACTATAGCCATGGTTTGCGTAAACACGATGGTAATTGCCAGCGGATTGCCCACGGTCATCGCAGCCCAGTTCAAGTGTTTGAGAATGGAGTGTCCGCGCCGAAATGGGATGAGTATTGGGCCAAGCGTTGGCACGATATCTACCTCGGTAGCGAAGAGGATTTAGTCTCGGTGAAGACGTTAAACCTATCGCCACAAACGCGGATCAGCGATGACAGCCATTATGGTTTCCATTATCAAGCGCCTCAGGGGGATTTCCAACTGGCGATGCCCAAGGAATGTTGTGATTTGATCCCGCACGATACCACGGTCGAATTGCTGGCAGACTATATGGCAACCACTTTAGCCACGAAAGTGCCTTCAAGCCAATTTACTGTGATTGCCTACGAAGGTGTGGGTAAAGGCGCCATAGTGACCAAAGGGAATTAACCCTATCGATTTTTTAACGCCCTAATCTTTAGGGCGTTATTGTTTGAATAAGGATTTTTGAAAATATGCTAAACGCTGTACCTAATGCTCTACCTAAGTTGTTAAAAACGTTGCCGAACATGCCATCGCGCACCTGTAAGGCGGCGTTATTGTCACTTTTGGCCCTGTTTAGCTTATCGACTCAAGCACAAGTGAGTTTTGACGGTAAATTTGAACAAGGTGCATTAATTCGTGGTAAAGCCCCAGCGGGTACTCAGGTAAGTCTTAATGGCGAGGCCGTTAAAGTGACGCCTGATGGTCATTTTGCCTTTGGTTTTGATAGGGATGCGCAGCTGACTCAAGAATTACGTTTGATGTATCCCGATGGCTTAACTGAAGTTAAACCGTTAAATATCAAGAAGCGAGAGTACAATATTCAGAATGTTAAAGGGATCAGTAATAAGATTATGAAGCCCGATCCGGTGGCGCAGGAGCGGGCAGCAAAGGATACGGCGCAGGTCAAAGCGGCACGCGGGACTTTTAGTGAACAAATCGCGTTTTTACAGTCGTTTATTTGGCCATTAACTGGCAGGATCTCCGGTGTTTATGGCAGTCAGCGCATCTATAACGATGTGCCTGGCAACCCACATTTTGGTGTGGATGTCGCTGCGAAAACTGGCACTGTGGTGGTCGCACCCGCTGATGGGGTGATTAGCCTGTCGGTTCCCGATATGTTTTATTCAGGCGGGACTATGGTTATCGACCATGGCTATGGCGTGAGTTCAAGTTTTTTACACTTAAGCAAACTCTATGTGAATGCGGGCGAAACCGTTAAGCAAGGGCAAGCTGTGGCTGAAGTTGGGGCGACAGGACGAGCGAATGGTCCGCATTTAGATTGGCGATTGAATTGGTTCCAAATGCGCCTCGATCCGACAACCATAGTGCCACCGATGGCCACTGTGTTGGCGGCGGAACAAGCACAGAAAGTGCAAAAAGTCGCGAAGTAACTCCCGCGTCTATTTCTTATTTCCACACAGGGCACCCAATCATTGGTGCCCTGTTTTTGTGTTTGAGTGCTTATTGCAATAAAGGATGGTCAGTCGGCAGATGGCGGATGATCCACAGTACCAGTTTGTGCTTCATATTCGGGCCGTCTTCTTTATCTTTTGCTAAGGGTTGGATCAGATTATCGGTCACTAAAAGTCGATAAATACATTCCACTTTATCCTTGGGCGACACACCCTTGTCAAAGTCATCAAAACCGCGTTTTTTGGCGTAGCCGATCCCAATTTCGAGGGCGAGTTTGAGTAGCTGTGCCTCGTGCTTATGTGGCTTCATGTGCTGCATCCTTATGGGTATCACGGCAATGCGCATCGGCGACTCCCGTGGTCGATAACACAAAATCGAGAAAATCTAATGACTAACCAAAGTGTTAATAGCTTGAATCTAGGCTATTTCAACCGTTATTGCTGCTGATTTTTTCGCAAACTGCCTGTTTCATGCAATCCATTATATGTCATTGGAATTGCTGTCACATTCCTAATGTCAACGGTTTGCGCCTCGATTGATCTTATATCTCCGCCTGTTCGCTGGCGATAACCGCTTTAATGCTGTGCGGGTGGATTTTGATACAGACATCGGCTCGTTTAAAGGCGATGGTGGGGTTAGCTAAGCGTTCTTTATCGCCCTTAGGTGAGCTAAATTTCACTTTTATTGGCGCTTCGGTTAAGGATGCCGAATGCCCTTGGAGTAATTGCACAAGTGAGGGGCTCAAATGAGTCAGTTCTTGGCTTAGACTGTCGCAGTCCTGTGCAGTGGATGGCAATACCAGCTCGATATGCTCCCAGCCTTCTTGAGGATAAACGGTATCGCCAGGATAGGGGAGTTCGACACAGTCGATGCTAAAGTTGCCGAGTCTTAAGGGCTTATCCAGTTCAATGATCAGGATTGTGCGACCATTAATTTGATTATCCGAGATGATCCGCCCGCGGGCACTTAAGGCTTGCTTGAGTGCATCTGCAGCGGCGATACTGTTCACCCTCAGGGCGACATGATCGCAATGCAATGCTTTATCTGCTAAGCCCAATTGGTCTAGAAACGCCAATATCTTCGCCTCAAATTCAGGCCATGTCTGTTCTAATGCTTTGAAGCTCAATACATTAGCTTCTGTGTTTGCTGTTGACATCAAAAATCCTTAAAGCAGGTAACACAAATAAAAACGCCCATTTAACTGGGCGTATTCTGTGATGGCTTAGGGCCAAATCTCGATGGGTGTACCTTCATCAACGGCTTTCCACACTTCGTCCATCTCGGCGTTAGTAATGGCGATACAACCATCGGTCCAGTTGTATTGCTGTGCTTGCTCAGGAGGGAGAGGCGAGCGTGGGTTCTGGCCATGGATCATGATCATGCCACCGGGTCTGATCCCTAGCGCCTTGGCTCTTAACTTATCTTCTTCATTCGGATAAGAAATATGGATGGACTTATAATAGGCGCTATCGGACTTTTTATAGTCCAGAATATAACGGCCCTGTGGTGTACGTTGGTCACCTTCAGTCAACTTATGGCCTGTCGGCAAGTCACCCATAGCAATGCGGTATTGTTTCAGGACTTTGCCATCCCTTAATAAGGCCATATTGGATTCAGACTTAGTGATTACCACTAAATCGACTTTGCCAATACTCGATGAGGCGAGCACTTGGGGAGAAATCAGTGCGGCGAGAGTTAATGCCACAGTAATGGATTTGGAAAGTAGTGGTACGCGCATGTCTTCCTCTAAAATGACGCTGTTAACGCTTTTTTGCGCATCATACCGCAAATTTTTGCCAATGTGAGTAGATAATTTTGAGCGAGTAGCAATTGCATGGCAGACTTTGGAAATTAGGAGCAGATAACGCTATTTACCGCAAGGATGTTTTCCCCTATGTCAAACCATTCGCTTGAAAAACTGGACACTGAAAGCCCATTTAAACGTAAGTTACGCATCATTATTTTTGGTACCGATACACCCGCAGGCCGCTATTTTGATCTTGGTCTGATCATTTGTATTGTACTGAGTGTGGCGTTGGTGTTTCTTGACACAGTGGAAGCGTTTCATCGGGATTATGGACACATTATTCGGGTGTTAGAGTGGGTGTTTACGCTGATTTTTACCGTTGAATACGGTTTGAGGCTTTATTGCGCGACCCATCCAGTACTGTATGCCCGCAGTTTTTATGGGTTAGTGGATTTATTATCGGTACTGCCCAGTTATCTCGCGCTCTTTATTCCTGGAGCAAATTTCACCTTAGTGATTCGTGTGCTGCGACTTTTTCGGATTTTTAGGGTGCTTAAATTACTGCGCTACTTAAGCGAGGGTAATTTGCTGCTTAAGGCGATGATGCAATCTAGTCGTAAAGTGTTCCTATTTTTCTTTTCGGTGAGTTTAATCATCATGGTATTAAGTGCCGTGATGTATGTCGTTGAGGGGCCTGAGAATGGCTTTAGCTCTATTCCTAAGTCAGTATATTGGACTATTGTGACCATCACGACGGTAGGGTACGGAGATATCACGCCGAAAACCGAACTAGGCCAAGCGATTGCCGCATTTACCATGTTGCTGGGTTACTCCATTATTGCGATCCCTACGGGCATTTTAACCGCAGAAATTTCCCAAGAAGCGGGACGGCATAGGGATCTGCGTACTTGTAATCAATGCCATAAAATGGGTCATGATTTAGATGCAACCTACTGTAATCGCTGTGGTTGTGAGCTTGATAACCTCGAGATCCCTCAAGGGAAGGGGGATAAATAGCATAAGGCATTTATCAGTTCATCCCTTAGAGCTCTCAATGTCTCTGAGGGATGAAATGCTTTTATTCACTGGCGATGCTGTTTAGCATGCCACTTTTTACTTCTTACGGTTTATCTTGGCGCTGCTCAAGGCTTGAAACAAAACGCAGCTGCATCCCTAGGGCTGCCATTTGTTTTTGCTCTCGCTGCAAGTCTTTCATAAACAAACTTATTTTACGCTTGTGGCTAGGGAGCACTAGCATGAGGCCATCTGGAACCACTTGGATTTTCTCAAGCACTAGGGCTTTGGCAATTCGGCCTAAATGCACTAACACCGCCAAGCGCAGTAGACAGGCGAGACGAATGAGGGTGAGTTTGTGGCTAGGCTCTAATTCGGCCAGTAGCAATTCATTGGGTTTCTTACGGTGGTTGGCGATTAGTCTGGCTAAATCCTGTTGCAGCGCTTCACTAAAACCCGGTAAGTCACTGTTACTAATGATATAAGCACCGTGTTTGTGTAATGCCTTGGAGTTAATGTGTAACCCAATTTCATGCAGGGTCGCAGCGTAGGAGAGTAAGCGTGCATGGGGTCTTAATCCCCATTCATCGGCGACTTGCTCAAACAGCGCCATGGCGGTGTCACGCACTTTAGCCGCATGGGGCATATCCACATGGTAAAGCTGGGCAATACTGTCAACGGTGCGGTGGCGAATGTCTTGATATTGGCCGATTTTGGCTAATTCGTAGAGCACGCCTTCGCGCAGGGCGCCTGGACTAAACTCCAATTGCTCAATGGGTAAACGTCTAAAAAAGCTGATTAAAATAGCAAGGCCAGCAGGTACTAGCGGCGTGCGTTTATCATCGACATTGGCAAAGTGCACTTGGCTGATGTGTCCGCACTTGATCAGTTTCAGCTTTAATTGTTTGAGGCGGGCGAGGGTGACGATTTCATCACCATGTTCTTCTTGGATTGCTTCGCAAATAGCTTTTACGGTGCCAGAGCTGCCGAGCACTAAGTCCCAATCGCCACTGAAATATTCCTTCGACAGTGAAGCAAATTGTTTGTCGGCAGCGCTTTGCGCACCGCGAAACGACGCTGGAGTAATTTGGCCATCGATAAAAAAGCGTTCATTAAAACTCACGCAGCCACAGCGTAGGCTCGATAAATGGGTAGGGGTATTTTTTTGCCCGAGCACTACTTCGGTAGAGCCGCCACCGATATCGATAACGATATTACGTTTCCCAAGTACTTGGCTTTGGGCAATGCCGTTATAAATGAGCCGCGCTTCTTCATGGCCAGAAATCACCTCCACTGGGTAGGGCATAATACGCAGCGCTGCCTCAATAAACTGCTCACGGTTTTTAGCCACTCTTAAGGTGTGGGTGGCGACTAAGCGTACCTGTGCTTGGTCGAGGTTTGAAAAACGCTGATTAAAGTCCCGTAGGCAATTTAGGCCGCGTTCGATAGCATCAGCACTGAGAATATTTTGCGCATTGAGGCCTGTCGCTAACTGAACTTGCTGTTTTTCTTTGTGTAATATCTGCAAACTGCCGTCTTGCTCTCGGGCGATAACCAAGTGAAAACTGTTTGAGCCCATGTCGATGGCGACAAAGTGTCGCGGCTGTGAATGTGTGGCAACCAATCGGATTATCCTTAGGCAATCGAGACTAAAATAAAGCCAGCGTTAGCTGGCTTTGGCCTGTAATGCGGGATCGAGAGTCAGTGCTTGTGCTTGCTCTGCTTCAAGCTTTGCAGCTTCCCGTTGGGCGTTTAATTCTTGCTGTAACCGCTTTTCATAATTAATCAGATATTGATAAATGGCAATTTGAGAACGCACTTTACGTTTATTACCGCGATTACGATAAGGATTACTCTGTTCCTTATTGATAATGCGAGCCTTAGTATTATCGTTGAATTGTAACGATAAAATATCCATCACCATTTGTTTTAGACGCGGATCATAGATTGGTACGCTCACTTCAACACGGTTATCAATATTGCGGCTCATCCAATCGGCGGAGCAAATAAACAACTTATTTTCACCACCCGCGTGAAATAGCATCACCCGAGAGTGCTCCAAAAAGCGGTCGACAATACTGTAGACTTCGATGTTATCGCTGATCCCCGGAATTTGCGGTATCAGCGAGCAAATTCCGCGGATCAATAATTTGACTTTGACGCCCGCAGCCGATGCTTCATAGAGCTTTTGTACTAGAGACTCATCGAGTAAGTTATTCAATTTTAAAGTAATCGCCGCCTTAATATGGCTTTGGGCGTTAACAATCTCTTTATCAATCAAATGGGTGAGCTTTTGTCGCGCATCATAGGGTGACACAATCAAATGCTGGAAGTTATCACGGCGGTAGGGATGTTCAATTAAGTCGAACACTTGCTCCACTTCGCGGGCGATTTCCTGATTGGCGGTAAAGAGGGACAAATCGGTATAGACCCGTGCCGTGCCTTCGTTAAAGTTGCCTGAGCCGACATGGCAGTAAAGCTTCATTTCGCCTTGCTCTTCACGGCCAATTAAGCACAACTTAGAGTGTACTTTTAAGCTGGTGATCCCATGGTGGACCTTTACGCCGGCTTCGGCGAGTACTCGCGTCCATTCAATGTTGGATTGCTCGTCAAATCTAGCCCGTAGTTCTATTACCGCAGTGACTTGTTTACCATTTTTGACTGCATCGATAAGTGACTGCATCACATGGGATTTTTTCGCTACCCTGTACAGATTGATGCGAATAAACCGTACCGCAGGATCGTAGGCGGCTTGACGTACCATTTCCGTAAAGTGGGAGAACTTATGGTACGGATAATTAAGCATAATATCGCCCATTTTGATCGCATCGAAACTGTTGGCACTGCGGCCAAAGCCCGAGCTATTTAGCGCGGGCAGTTTCTCGTTTTCGAGGTAATCACGGCTGGGGTTGGGGAAGCCAATAAAGTCTTTGAAACTGTGGTAACGCCCGCCTGGGATCAAACATTCAGTAGAGCTGATATTTAAATTTTCCTTCAGCATTTCAAGCATATGTTCGGGCATTTCTTTGTCGTATACCAAACGCACAGGTTCAGCCGTCAGGCGCTTTTTCAGACCCTTGGTCATTTTTTCTAGCTGAGTTTGTTCTAGCTCATCGGTAATATCAAAATCCGCATCGCGGGTGAGCTTCATCGAATAAACTTCAATCGCATCGTATTCAAAAAACGGTCCAAACAACTCATCCACACAGTGGCGGATAATATTATCCAGCAGGATCAGGTATTTTTTGGCTTTAGATTTCTCTGCTGGTAACTCAATAAAACGCGGGACATTTTTGGTGGGTACCTCTACGAGAGCATATTGTCTGCGCAACTTAGTGTATAAGCATACGCAAAGGTAAGTTGCATCATCGTTGATATGTTTTACGAGGTCGCGATTGTTATTGACGATAAGCGGCGCTATATGGCGTTTAAAATGATCGCGAAAATGCTTTTTAAGCCAGTTACTATGGAAGTCGCTTAATTGTTTTTCATTAATTAACAATATATTACGGCGAACTAATTCGCGCATCAGCTCGGCATAGATACTGTCGAAACGCTCCTGCAGTGCCATCACTTTGGATTGAATTTTTGCCATTAAGTGACGACTATTACTACGCCCTTCCTGCAGGGAAGACAGTAATATAGAGCGCCTGACTGCTGCGACCCGCACCCGGAAAAACTCATCCATATTATTGGAGAATATACCCAAAAAGCGCACGCGCTCAACAATCGGCACATTGGGGTCGCAGGCCTCTTGCAGCACTCGCTCATTAAATGACAACCAAGAGAGTTCTTTATCAATCGACAGTTTATCGGTATTCGGGGACACTGCACAGCTCCTTTAAGCAAGCGTCATGGCGCAGTATACAATAGCATTCATACATCGGAGTGCAATCAGATTTACTGCTACAAATGAAGGGATTTAAAGGTAAATTCCCCTTCGGGCGAAAGTCATTAGCCTATAAAGATACGAACGGAATATGTCAGATTGATGACCATTGTGACAAAAATGTGACTTTAACTTAACGCTGGCTAGTCATGAGTTTACAAGGTAAAGGGTAGGATATGCGCTAGGCTTTCTTTGGGATTGAGACAAACTGTGTTAACGTGCTCGGCTTTTTATTGTGGTATGACTTAGAGGTAAGCGGATGTTTGTTGGATTTGATTATGGCAGTGCCAACTGTGCCGTTGGGATCATGCAGGGAGATGAAGTATCACTCTTACCAATATCCACCGATTCAACTTATTTACCGTCAACGCTATATGCGATGGACCGAGAGTTAATTGCCGAAGCCGTTTATCGCGCTCTTCCCACAGAATTAAAAGCCGATTATGCCCAAAAGCGCGCCGCGCAATTAAGCCGCGCCCGTATGGTTCGTCATGAATTAGATCTCGATGCCGAGAC